>JAHEME010000732.1 GCA_024643825.1 Chloroflexota bacterium
CATCCATAGATTCTCTTCGACGGTGAGCAGGCCGTAGCCGCTAGTCTCGCCACCGCTGACCATGCTGATGCGCCGCCGGATTTCCTGCACATCGCGCGAGACGTCGAGACCTTCAACGAAGGCTTGCCCGCTAGTGGGTAGCAACAGAGTGGCGAGAATCTTGATCAGGGTGGTCTTGCCAGCACCGTTGGGGCCTAGCAAGCCGAAAAGCTCACCTCGTTTGACTTCGAGATTTACGTCTTCGAGGGCGATGACTTCTTTTGGATCGTCTTTGCGCTTCGGGCCGCGTATCTTATAGATACGGTCCAAGCCTTGCGTTTGTATCGCGAGGGACTCATTCATAACCAATGATTTCTCCTTCTGCGAATAGCAACCCAGTTTCTAACATGCTCGTGCCACAGGGGATTGTTCTACGATCCTGCTGGGATTGTGGCTGTGGGGGAACCACATCTCTCCATAAGTATAGAACGTATGTTTTGTTCTGGCAATAGCTGATTGTAAGCACGATCTAAAAAATCTCTATATAACTCTAAATGGTCTTCACAAATGGGTGAAGAGTCACTATACTATTGTTTAGTTGCGTTGGGCGTTTTGCTCCCGGCCCAAAAAGACGATTGCAGCTCCAATAAAGCAGCATCTCTTTCCCCAAATTGCTCAACGCACATGCCACCCTCCCGGGTGGCTTCTTTTTTCCCCTGCACAGATGGATTGACCCCAGTGTCGGAGCATCACACAAGAAACACGAAACACCGCATCAAGGATTCAACATCCTTCGGTGCGGTGCGACTGGCGCAAAAGAGATTATGAGGAAATCAGAGGAAAAGGCCGGGCTGATTACCGACTGCTACCACGGTCCCCACGCTTTGCCTCACGGCGACGTGCGCGGCGGATTGCCTTTTTCTTCTGGATGCGGCGGACTTCGCTTTTGCTGATATACCACCGCTTACGCCGTACAGCGCCCAAGATACCACTCTTGGTGATTTCCTTACGGAATCGCTTCAGTAGACTTTCCTGGCTTTCCCCAGGACGTAGCTCAACACTCGCCAAAGCCGATCACTCCTCTATAAGACTGGTGTACTGCACACATTTGACCAGACCGTCATCAGCGATCCTGATCATGCCCCATTGGAGCACGGCTGATATTATACCCTGTTTCTACAAACTTTCACTGAGCAATTGAGAACTCTATCCCCGCAATGGGCAACCGTACCTACGCTCGTTATAATTCAGTGGGCAATTCGAGGACTCTCTGCGGAGATTACTCAGTTGCAAATGAAGATTAATTCTACTTGCAAAAGTCCATCAGGTGGCACTCAAACATGAGCCAGCCTGAAAGGAATCACCAGGGTTATGCCAACTACACGCTCCAGTATTAGTGCCTTCTTCCCCGCTTACAATGATGGAGGAACTATCGCCAGTATGGTGCTTTCCGCCATGCTGGTGCTGGAAGAGTTGACCGACGATTACGAGATCACGGTTGTGGATGACGGCAGCTCTGATCATACCCCACAGATTCTGGATCGGTTGGCGGCTGATTATGATCGTGTTCGGGTGATTCATCATCCCCAGAATCGCGGGTATGGTGGCGCACTACGGACAGGGTTTGCCAGCGCGACGAAGGACTACATCTTCTATACCGATGGCGATGCCCAATATGACGTGCGCGATTTGCGCAAGCTATATCCCCTTCTGGGAGAAGGAATTGATATGGCTCAGGGGTACAAGATCAGCCGCAATGATCCCTGGTATCGCAAGCTGATCGGGCGGATGTATCACAATATGGTCAAGATGGCGTTTGGGTTAAAGCTACGTGATGTGGATTGCGACTTTCGGCTGATCCGCCGGGGCGTATTTGATCAGGTACACCTGACCAGAGACAGCGGCGTGATTTGCGTGGAAATGATGAAGAAGATTCAGGATCAGGGTTTTGTGATTAAGGAAGGCCCGGTATCTCACTATCATCGGGCCTATGGAAAATCACAGTTCTTCAACATTGGGCGGGTATGGCGGGTCGGGGTTGACCTGATCAATCTGTGGAAAGAACTCGTAGTGCGGAAGGAACACCTCTCCCCTACACCAGAGTCCTCGGTGACACTGATTCCCGACTCCACCAAGGAGCTACGATCCTAGTGCCGTATTCTTCGTATGCCGGAAGCCGTGTACTGATTACCGGGGGGTTGGGATTCATCGGCAGTAACCTAGCGCATCGGCTGGTTGACCTGGGCGCGGATGTGCTGATCATTGACTCTTTGCTCCCCGATTATGGCGGCAATCTTCACAACGTCCACGACATTCGAGATCAGATTGAGATCAACATTGC
>JAHEME010000733.1 GCA_024643825.1 Chloroflexota bacterium
CCCCCGCACCCGATCCGGGACTAACTGCAAGAGAAGCTGGGTAGAGAATACCCACATCAGCCCGGCCCCAACCCCACGAACGATCGATCCAAGCAGCACGCTGCTGAAATCGAACAATGGGGCGATGATCAGCAAACCGAGGGACGACAGGCCATACGAGACGATAATCGCGAATCGCATCGGGCGGTCGCGGTCTCCGGTGAAGATGCGGGCGACAATCGGCCCCAGGCCCGTGCCAATGCCAATCGCGGCATAGATCAGCCCCAGGCTGGTGCTCCCCCCTTCCCCGATCACAAACACACGCTCGGCGATGGCAACCTGCACCACCTGAAACACACCCGCCACGAACAGCGAATTCATGGCCTTGTGCATGGAGATGAACAGGATGTCGGGGTGATGACGCAGATAGCTCAGCCCATCCACGTACTGCTTGATCGCCCCCCCCATGCTGTGCCCGGTGGCCCCTTCCAGCGGTGGCGCGATGTTCATACGGATGCCCCACAGAATCGCAGCAGAGGCAACGAACGTCGCAGAGTCGATCACGAACGAGGGGTAGATGCCGTACGATCCGGCAGCAAGCCCTCCCAGCGCCGCCCCGAAGGCCAGCATGATCGACCACGTAGCGGAGGTGATCGCGTTGGCGGCTCCGAGCTCCCGCCGAGAAACGATGTCCGGCAGAATCGCACTCCGTGCCGGGAAGAAGATTCCCGACAGGGCCAACTGAATGAAGGTCAGGACATACAGCAGCCAGACGTGTTTGGCATCACGCACCAGCAAGAAACCAAGAACGGTGATGGCCCGCAGCACATCGGTGGCGATCAGGAGATACTTGCGGTTGACACGGTCGGCGAGCACACCTGCCAGCGGGCTGATCACGAAGGGGGCGATCATGCGGATAGCGAACAATCCACCGATAGCTCCGCCCGATCCGGTCAGCGCGGCTACCAGCGAAGCGGAGGCGATCAGGTCAAACCAGTCACCGAGCAGGCTGACGATCTGACCGAACCACAACAGGCGAAAGTTGCGGTTGCCCCGAATCAACTCCATATAGCCCGCAAGACGCGAACCTTCGGCGGTGGATGTGGTCACATCAGGAATCCTTGCATGGCAGAAATAGGAAACGATCAGCCAGGCAGAGGAATCTGCACTGGCTGAGTCGCATCAAGGTTGAGGTGGAGAGGCAATCCGGCGCAGGCCGGATGATCCGCGAAACTACTCTTCCGTGCCGCCTTTGGCAGCGGCAGCGGCGGGTTCGTTGTATTCGGGGATGATGCCTGCCCGCAGAAAGAAATCCATCCACAGGCCGACGAGCAGGCCAATGGGAATGGCGGTCAGGACAAAGTAAGTCGCGCCGTAGCGGTCAAAATCGACGTTTGCTCTGTAGGCAGCGTTGATCAGGAAGAACAGCACATAGACACCGGCAATACCGCCGATGACCGCGAGCACAAGCACAAGGATTCGTCGCAGGCCAAGACTCATTCCAATCCTCCAGGGGCGAAGCTCAACAATCGAGGCGTATTGTAGCGCAGGGGCTACCTCACGTCAAAGGTTCTGGCTCGAACACACATCAAAATTGCGCAATCGTTTGCAAGGGCTATGGCACGGGGGTAATCTGAAGTATCTCATTCTCACTCAGAAAGTCAATTGCAACTCCATGATTCAACTTGGCGAATTTGAAATCCACATCATCAACGATGCCCGCACAATGGGCGATTCGGGCGGCATGTTCGGGCTGGTTCCGCGTGCGTTATGGGCGCGCTACTACACCCCAGATGATCACTGCCGTTTGACCGTTCATCATCATTGCCTGCTGGTGCGCGGAGGCGGCAAAACTATCCTCGTCGATACCGGGTACGGCATGAAGATCGATGAAAAAATGATCCGCAACCTCGAACTGACCCGTCCGGTTGGGGGGCTCGTCGCTGGTCTGGCGGAACATGGCGTCGCCCCCGGCGATGTCGATCTGGTCATCGATACCCACCTCCACAACGATCACTGCGGCGGCAACACCCGCTGCGAGGGCGATCAGGTTGTCCCCGTCTTTCCCAACGCCGAGTACTGGGTGCAGCGTCTCGAATACGCCGACGCCGCCTTCCCCAATGAGCGCACTCGCGCCACCTATCTGTCGGATAATTTCGCGCCGCTTCTCGCGTCGGGCCAGATGCGCCTGCTCGATGGCGAAACCGAAGTGCTGCCGGGCATGCGCTGCGTCGTGACTCCCGGGCACACGCGCGGACATCAGTCCGTCGTATTCGAGTCTGGTGGCAGAGCCGCCATCTTTGTCTGTGATATGGCTTCGTTTGCCGTCCACTTTGCCA
>JAHEME010000098.1 GCA_024643825.1 Chloroflexota bacterium
TATTCGCTGGGGTGCTTCTCTGGCACGGTGGAATCTTCCCTGTTCAACATACCCCCACAGGGCGGCACAAACCCACCGACCGGGCAGCAGCCGCAGGGTCAGGGGCAGCCGCCACAAGGTCCCCCATCGGGTCAAGGGCAGCCACCCGTCGGTGGGCCACCTCCGGGCGGGCCGGGCGGCGGGCAGCCCCCGAATGGGCCACGACCGTAATCATTCCTTACGCACATAGCTGTTCCTTCGTAGGCGGGCGAGAAGCCTCTCGCCCCTACGACAAGCAACAAAGCCCCACAATGATTTCGTGGGGCTTCCTTTTTCGCTGAAGATGCGAGATTTGTAAAGAGGCTACCTCTATTCTGTAAGGAAGTTCCTAATTATGCATAGGGGCGTTTTGTTGTACAACGGGGATAGTGCAACGCATCGCCCAACGACACTGTGCTGACCATTCTCCGGTTGGGTCGCTGCGGGGATCGGGGGATGGCGGGACGTGGGGAGTAGGTCGGCGAGTAGAGTGGCTACCCCACCCTGAACCTCGCTGCGCTCGGTTCTGTCCCTCCCCGTACCGGAGAGGGATACAGGCAGCCTCGACTCGGTTTGGAATTCTCGAAACTGTCGGAGCCTAAATTCCGTACCGGAGAAGGGTGAAAGGCTCCTTTTATTGTGGGCGGAGAGGGAGTCAGGCAGTATCAATAATCAAGGAGGTTGAGCGGATGCCTCAAAGTTCGCACCCCGATTTGTGGTGGCACACATCCGACAAATGGTGGGAGAAGTTGAAGCCGCTGGCTCGCGAGAATCGTCAGCAGCCTACTCCCGCTGAGAACGCCCTGTGGCAGCGGCTACGCAAACGACAGATTGCCAATGTGAAGTTCCGCCGCCAGTATGCGATTGGCCTCTTCATCGTGGATTTCTTCGCAAAAGAAGCATCGCTGATCATCGAGGTCGATGGCCCCATCCATGACTACACCACCGCCGAGGACGCTCTGCGTACGGAGTATCTTGAATCGCTGGGATTTCGCGTCGTGCGCTTCCGCAATCAGGATGTGCTAACCAATATCAGCCACGTTCTCAATGAGATTTGTAGCTATGTGTCCCCGTGATCCAGACTGCCTGTCTCCCTCTCCGGTACGGGGAGGGCCGGGGTGGGGTAGCAACTCAAGCTCCCAATACCCTCACCCGCGATTCAATCTCGGTTTGTTGAGAAGCTATCCTCTCCTAATGATCCTTCGACCTGCGCTTACTCTTGAATCACGGCCTGGGCTGTTACGAGGAATGTGTTGGGCGTCCCGCCAAGCTCGACAAAGGTGACGCTATAAGCCGAGCTATCCCCCTGAGCAAGATGCTGGTCATCGACGAGGGTTGTATCCGTCGCAATGACGCGCTGCTGGGCATCGAAGACGGTGACGATCACCTTGACCAGATTGGCCGTCAGATTGCCTTCATTGCGCACCTGACCGCTGACGATTAAGAGACCGTTCTCATCGAAGTTGGCATCGGATGTGAGAGCGAAGTTATCTGGCCCGTAGAAGGTGCGCGCGGTGAAATCTGTGTAGCGCGCGGATGCGTGCAGGTCATAGCGCACCGTGCCCGGAGGCAAGCCATCGCTAAAGACGATAGAGAACGGGGCATATTCACCAGGGAGCACCAGATCGGAGGATACAAAATCGTCCTGCTCGGATAGCAGGCGGTTCTGCGCATCGTACAACTGGGCGGTGATGCGGACGAATTCGAGCGCGAGAGGCGCGTTATTGACGATCTGCCCGGCGACCTCAAACCCATTGTTGCGATCTGTCCACGCATTCAGGCTGGCGAACTCGACCACGGATCGGTTGGCACGATCATCCGGCAGCGCGCTGACCCAGCCTGCATCCTTATTCACGACCAGGGTATTGACGACCCGCGCGAGGGTGCGCATCTGGGCGTGATCTTCCGGCAGGCGAATGCGCAGGGCGACAAAATAGGGCGGCTGAAGCTGAATGAAATCGTTGTGCTGGCTCGTCCCCTGCGGCGCGTCGATCAGAAACTTGATGCGTATACTTCCATCGGGCTGCGGCTCGCGGGTCATGTCTTTAACGGTGGAATCCAGCAGCGTGTAGAACGTCCGCACATAGACATCCACCAGCGTATTGATGTCTTCCGACGGGGGAGCCTCCGGCGTGATGCCGAAATCCTCGGCGGGGAGGGTGCTGCTGCCCCCCAGTGTGTCCTCAGTGACTACATAGACACTAATGAGTGGTTCTGGTGAGTTGGGCGGCGAGAATTCTACGTTCAGCGCGGTCGCATCGGAGGTGTCATTGACGACCCACTCTGGCGGCAGGTCGAGGGTAAATACGCCGCTGGAGTGAACATAGGTGACGAATCCAGTAGGGTCAACCAGCTCCGGGGTGGCTTCCTCGGCAACGCAGGCAGTCAGGCCAACCAGTGCGAACAGAAGCACGGCGGGCAAGAGACGAGTGGGGGCGTGTTTCCTCATGGTGTGCATTGTTCACGAGGGGGCGTATTTTGGCAAGTGGATGGCGGTCGGGTTTTGATCAAGCGTTCGCGTGCTGGAGGCGGTCGGCCTCATCGCGCGTGGCAAGCTCGTCAATAAATTCGCCGATCTCCCCCCCCATGAAACGATCCAGACTGTAGCTGGTCAGATTGATGCGGTGATCGGTGACGCGATTCTGGGGATAGTTGTAGGTGCGAATTTTCTCCGCCCGGTCGCCGGAACCGACCATCGATCTGCGGGCCGCATCCTGTGCATCAAAGATGCGCTGCTGCTCGATGTCATACAGGCGGGCGCGCAGAATTGACATCGCGCGCAGTAGGTTCTGCGTTTTGCTGCGCTCGTCCTGACAGGTGACTACCAACCCGGAAGGTCTATGCGTGATGCGAATGGCGGTATCGTTCTTCTGCACATGCTGACCGCCCGCCCCTCCTGCCCGGTAGGATTGAACTTCTAAATCTTTATCTTCGATCTTGATATCGACTTCATCGACTTCGGCAAGCACAGCCACGGTCGCCGTGCTGGTGTGGATGCGCCCCTGGCTTTCGGTGGCAGGGACACGCTGCACGCGGTGAACGCCGCTTTCAAACTTCAGGCGGGAGAATGCGCCGCGCCCTTTGATCTCAAAGACGACTTCCTTGAAGCCGCCTACCCCGGTCTCGTTGCTATCGAGTATCTCGACCTTCCAGTTGCTGGTTTCTGCATAG
This sequence comes from Chloroflexota bacterium, assembly GCA_024643825.1. Taxonomy (GTDB): domain Bacteria; phylum Chloroflexota; class Anaerolineae; order Aggregatilineales; family UBA3940; genus JAHEME01. The sequence goes on from JAHEME010000098.1 coordinate 3,190, forward strand.
CGCGTATAGAGCCGAAAGAGATCGGCGGCAAAGATTCCAGCTTCATCCCCGCCAGCCCCTGCGCGAATCTCCATGATCACGTTCTTGGTATCGCGCGGGTCTCTGGGCAGCAGCAGGGAGCGAAGCCGTGCCTCCAGCGCATCCCGCTCCGGGATCAGGCTACGGAGTTCTTCTTCGGCAAGCTGACGCATCTCGTTATCATCGGAATAACTTAGCTGTTCGGCTTCGTCGATCTGCTCCGTCAGAGTCCGAACCGTGTAATAGCCCTCCGCTAACTCCTGAATGTCGCTGCGTTCCTGAGCAAATTCGGCGACCTTCTCGTAGTCAACGGCGATCTCTGGATCACCCATCAGGTGTTCGAGTTCTTCGTAGCGGGCGGCAATGCCCGCGAGTTTGTCCAACATACAATTACTCCATCACGAATCATGCCCCGCGAACTGATTGGGGCTGAAAGAAATCCTGCCTCGGTTCTCTCGATTATAGCAGGCGGGTCATGGAGCTTACAAGCGCGGGGCGCGTAAGCAAGGTGTATTTGTGCATGGGGGGCGACAAACCTCACCCCCGCCATGTTGGATGGAGTGCGAAGCTGGCTGCGCCCCCTCTCCGTCGGACGGCTGAGGGGGAAACAGAGTCCATCACAAAGCAATCAAGGCGGCGGGGGTGAGGTCAACTGCCTCCAACCATGAATGCCCCCCCACATTCTGCTGCGGTTGACAACCACTGGGGTATGGGACACAATGATAGAGAGCAATGACGAACGTATGTTATGCTGCCTTACTGTAGAAATCCGCGCATCCAATCTTCCCGGAGTTGACCCATGATCCAAGATGCTCTACGCGACGCAGAAAATCGCATGAAAGGCGCGATCACGGCGCTAGAAGAGGACCTCGCTGGGATTCGTACTGGTCGGGCGCACCCGGCTCTGGTGGAAAAGCTGCCTGTTGAATATTACGGGACGCCGACTCCCCTGCAACAACTGGCGACCATCGCCGCCCCGGAGCCGCAACTGCTGACGATCCGCCCGTTCGATCCGTCTTCTATGGGCGTGATTGAGAAAGCGATTCGCACCTCCGACCTGGGGCTAAACCCCAGCAACGATGGCAAGATCATCCGGCTGGCGCTGCCTTCCCTGAATGAGGAACGCCGCATCGACCTCACCAAACTGGTACACAAGCGGGTGGAGGAAGGCAAAGTCGCCGTGCGGAACATTCGCCGGGACGTGCAGGACGACATGAGAGACTTTGAGAAAGAGAAGCTGATCTCGGAAGATGATCTCCGTCGGGGTCTGGATGATCTTCAGAAGTTGACCGACCGCTATACGGGCAACATTGATGAAATTGGCAAGCACAAAGAACATGAAATCATGGAAGTCTAGGGGTGAAAGCCTTGTCAACCAGTCAACGTGCTACTACCAAACCTGCCCCTGATGGGGCTGACCTGCCGGAGCACATCCCGACTCATGTTGCGATCATCATGGATGGCAACGGACGATGGGCCAAGCAGCGCGGCCTCCCCCGGATCGCCGGACACCGCGCCGGGACCGAGAATCTGCGTGAGATTCTGCGGGCGTGTGTCGAATTCGGAATCAAGATTCTGACGATCTATGCTTTCTCTACGGAGAATTGGGGCCGCCCGGAAAGTGAAGTAAAAGGTTTGATGCGCATCCTGGAGGATGTGATCGACCGCGAACTGAAGGAACTGGACAAAGAGGGTGTGCAGCTTCGGCACATCGGCGATCTGACCGCCATCAGCGCGGACTTACAGCGCAAGGTGAGCAACGCCATCGAGCAGACGAAGAACAACGACCGACTGATCCTGAACGTCGCGTTCAATTATGGGGGCCGAGCAGAGATCGTCCATGCAATCCGGGAGATCGTGAAGGAAGGATACGAACCGGAAGCTATCGATGAGGCTCTGGTCAGCCGCTATATGTATACAGGGACGCAGCCTGATCCAGACCTGATCGTACGAACCAGCGGGGAGCTTCGCACCAGCAACTTTTTGATCTGGCAGGGCGCATATGCAGAATACTACTTCGCTCCCGTGTTCTGGCCTGACTTCAACAAAGAGGAACTCCGCCGCGCGCTGGTTCACTTTAACGAGCGTGATCGGCGGTTTGGTCTGGCGGAGTAAACCCCTGTGAGGCAGCGTATTCTGGGAGGCGTGCTGCTGGGTGTGCCTACCCTGGCTGCGATCATCGGGGGCGGCGTGTGGACGGCTCTTGGCACGCTGATCATTGGTGGGATTGCCCTGATTGAATTTGACCATCTCGTCGCCCGGCGGGGGCATCGTGCCTTCGGCGGGCTGATGCTTTTGTGGATGCTGCTGTTCGTGGTTGACCGGAGTCTGCCGCAGCTCGGGATCGGTGAACCCGGCACGGCGATTCTGATGGTCGTCTGTATGGCGTGGGCGCTGGCGCGTTTTCGCCAGGGGACGATCAACGCCTTTACCGGGTTTGCGATGACGATTGCCGGGAGCTTCTACATAGGCTGGACGGGCGCACATCTGATCAGCATCCGGCAGCTGCCCGATGGCCTATTCTGGGCACTGACTATTCTCCCCTCGGTATGGATCGCGGATAGCATGGCTTATATTGTTGGGCGATTGATCGGGCGGCAGCGGTTGGTTCCCGACATCAGCCCCGGCAAGACGTGGGAAGGCTACATCGGGGCCGTGGTGATCACGCCGCCTGCTGTGGCGGGCCTGACCCTGGTGTGGCACTCGCTGGGAGCCAGCGTCGCTGTTTCGCCGCTGCACGGATTCGTTATCGGGCTGCTGGTCGGGGCGATCTCGCCTGTGGGCGATCTGGGGATCAGCATGCTAAAACGCTATGTGAATGCGAAAGATTCGAGCCAGTTGATTCCGGGGCATGGCGGATTTCTGGATCGGATTGACGCGGCGTTGGTCGCTATCTTGCTAGGCTATTATTATGTTACGCTGATTATTTATTAGCCCCTGAAAGGGAACCTCATGGCCCCCGATCCCACAATTGTCACCATTGAACGCCATCTTCTTCACGAGCAAGGCATGTTCCCGCAGGCGACGGGGGCCTTCACCCAATTGATGTACGATCTGGCGCTCTCTGCCAAGCTCGTCGCCAGGGAGACGACCCGTGCGGGATTGGCGGACATTCTGGGACGGGCGGGTTCTACCAACATTCAGGGCGAAGACCAGCAGAAGCTCGATGTATATGCCGATGCGGTGTTCTTCCGGATGCTGGATCATACCGAGCGTATTTGTATCATGGCCTCGGAAGAGCATGAGAATCCGCTGGAAATCCCCTCCGAGTTTAACTGTGGCAACTATGCGATCCTGTATGATCCGCTGGATGGGTCATCGAACATTGACTATAACGTCAGTGTGGGGACGATTTTTTCGGTGCATCGCAAGATCAGTGGGGGGCCGCGCGGGGAACTGAAAGACCTGCTTCAGCCGGGCTACAAGCAGGTTGCCGCCGGATACATTGTCTACGGTTCCAGCACGATGATGGTGTACTCGGCAGGTAAGGGGGTGCATGGGTTCACCCTCGACCCCAGCATCGGGGAGTTCCTGCTCTCGCATCCGAACATTCGTATCCCGGATGTGCCCAAGTTTTACAGCGTCAATGAGGGCTACCGCCGGTACTGGTCGCCGGGAGTGCGGCGGTATATGGATTGGCTCACGGGGGGGGATGCTACCAGCCCGCCCGGTTTGACGATGCGTTATATTGGATCGATGGTGGCGGATTTTCACCGCAATCTGCTGTCTGGCGGGGTGTTCATGTACCCGGCGGACAGCCGTGACCCGAAGACGCCTTACGGAAAACTGCGGCTCACCTACGAATGTGCTCCACTGGCGTTCATCGCGGAACAGGCGGGAGGCTTTGCTACTGATGGGGTGAACCCGATCCGCAGCATCCAGCCGCACGATCTCCACCAGCGCACCCCCCTGTTCATCGGCAATCGCCCGCTAGTGGAAAAGGCCGCGGAATTCATCCGTGAGCATGATTCAGAGTGGGTCGAAGGCTATCAGACCCATCTGCGCGAAGAGGAACAGCGGATGCCCGTATAGCGCAGAGCGCAGTTGGGTGGGGGGAATAGGCGTTTCAAGTATCTGCACTTGTTGAGTTTCTCCCTCATCCCCGGCCCTTCTCCCGGTGGGAGAAGGGAGAAAAGCAGCGGGGACACAGCGGGTTGGCTTGTTGTTGAGTAGCTACCCCACCCTCGGCCCCTCCCCGTACCGGAGAGGAGAGCAAATCAGCCTTGACTCGTTTGTAAATTCTTGAAACTGTCGATGAATTGGTAGGGATTGCGAGTCCCTCTCACATGAGAGGGACTTTTTTTCATGAGCAACGGGGTATGCGTCAGGAAACTGGCTCGACAATCGAAGCGTGGACATCGAAGACGGGCGGTTCCAGCATATTCCGCTTGACGGCACAGAGATCGGCAGACTTGACGACGGCTTCTCTGTACTGTTCCGGGAAGTCTGGCGGAAGCTGGATGTCGATCTCGATGTAGTCAAAGAGATGGGTTTGCGCGTTACGGTTCATGCGCTGCACGATGCGAATGTTCTCGGTGGGAATCCCCCGCTTCTGGCAGAAGCTCAATACATAAAACCCGGCGCACGTTCCAATCGAGGCCAGAAACAGGGTCAGCGGCGCGGGGGCCGAGCCATCCTGATTGGTTACCACTTCGATATTGCCCAGCCGCGCATCGACGCGCTGGCCCTCGCCCAACACAATTTCCATGTCCATAGGGGTTACTCCTCAGTAGGCTACGTCACACATATCTATGTAGTGTACTTTGTCCCCTACCGAACCGATCATGATAGATGTCATGTTCTGGCAGGGCCGACAGGCATCGCAACCTTTCCCCGTATCCCCCGTATAGATCAGAAGAAGGCTCCTCATTCTAAGGATGGTAAGCATGTCTGAACAAATTCAAGAAGAACAAGTACAGATTCCTGAAAACGAAATGCCACGAATCGAGACCGCTACACAGCAGCCTCGATCACACTATCGCTCCATGTTCTGGCCCGTGATGCTGGTGGGGATCGGAACGATCTGGCTGCTATCGAATCTGGGGATCATCGCCCCCGGTAGCTTCGGAGCGTTGTGGCGGCTGTGGCCCGTGCTGCTGATTCTGGGTGGCATCGATGTGATGTTTGGGCGGCAGATGCCCGCGCTGGGTGCGCTGCTGGGGTTAGCGACGGTTGGCGGCGTAATCGCCCTGCTGATTCTGGCCCCCTCTATGGGG
>JAHEME010000099.1 GCA_024643825.1 Chloroflexota bacterium
CCGAACTTTGCTTTCGCAAAGCCCGCACGTTCCTGTCACGTCTGTGATTGTTAAGGTGCAGAGGGAAACAAAAACCGCCTCGTTTCTTCCCTCGGCGGCGGATGGCGATGCATGAGGACAACATCAGACTTGCTGTGTTATCTTGAATGCTCCGTGTCATCCACCTCCTGAGTTTTTGATGTTCAACCTCCAGGAATCTATCCCTCAAGGTAAAGTCAGTATAACACGCAGGTTTGAGAAAGGCAAGAAAAACGTCGCCAGTTTGTTATAGTCGTCAAGAATGCCACGTCGAAATCCAGAAATCACGCACTATTCGCCTGCTTTGGCCTTGCGCTGAAGCTCATACAGACGTGTGATCGCATCAATCGGCGACATCGCTTCGATGTTTAGGCCGCGCAATTCATCGAGCACCGGGTGCGGACCATCGGTCACGAACGAAAGCTGCCCCGCTTTTCCCGGTTTGGGTGAAGCATCAAACGCCTCCCCTGCCGCCCATACATTGTGCTGACCTTCCAACACTTCGAGGATTTCGGCGGCTCGCTGAATCACCGCCTTTGGCACACCCGCCAACTGCGCCACATGGATTCCGTAACTCTTATCCGCCTTGCCCGGCCCAATCGTATGCAGAAAAGCTACCTGATCTCCCTGCTCGGCGACCTCTACATTGTAATTGGTGATGTTCGGCAGAATGTTTTCCAACTCAGTAAGTTCGTGATAATGCGTCGCAAACAGGGTCTTCCCACCCATACGGGGGTGGTTGTGAATGTACTCCAGCACGGCGCGAGCAATCGCCAATCCATCATAGGTACTCGTGCCGCGTCCGATCTCGTCGAGGATGATCAGACTTCTATGCGTACTCTGTTGCAGGATGAGCGCCGTTTCGACCATCTCCACCATGAACGTGGATTGACCCGCGTGAATCTCATCCTGTGCCCCGATGCGCGTGAAGATTCGATCCACGAGACCAATATGTGCTTCCTCTGCCGGGACAAACGCCCCAATCTGCGCCAGCAATACGATCAACGCGACCTGACGTAGATAGGTACTCTTGCCGGACATGTTCGGCCCAGTGATGATGTGAATGCGATGATCATTGGCAAACGTCACATCGTTGGGCACGAACCGTTCGGTGCGCAGCAACATCTCGACGACCGGATGCCGCCCTCCCCGAATCTCCAACACATCGTCATTGGTAATGCGCGGACGGACGTACCCCTGCCGCGCGGCAACATCCGCCAGTGCCGCACACACATCCAGCCGGGCAACTGTCCGGGCAGTAGCCAGGAGAGCATCTGCATGCGCCCCAATCTGATTCAGCAGTTCACGATATAACTTCACTTCGATGCCGTGAATTTCCTCCTCTGCGTTGAGAAGTTTGACCTCGATCTCCTTCATCTCAGAGGTAATGTAACGCTCGGCATTGACCAGGGTTTGCTTGCGAATGTAGTCATCAGGAACCATCTCGGAATTCGCGCGGGTGACTTCGATGTAATAGCCAAAGACCTTGTTGTAGCCAACTTTCAGGGTCTTGATCCCTGTTCGTTCGCGCTCAACTGTTTCGAGGCCATTAATGTACTTCCGAGCACTGGCACTGGCGTTGACGATAGCGTCCAATTCTGGGGAGTAACCATCTCGAATAATACCGACATTGGCGAGCGTCGCAGGCGGATCGTCTGTTATTGCAACAGCGATTAGTTCACTGACATCTTCGACTGGGTCCAGCCCATGTGCCAGATCGCGCAGCGCCTGGCTCTGCCCGATCAGCAGCCCGCGCAGATGAGGCACACGTTCGAGGGTTTCTCGCAGGTTGATAAGCTCACGAGGGCCAGCCGTTCCCGTAATGATACGATTCGTAAGACGTTCCAGATCTGCCATTCCGTGCAACGCCTCGATACTCTGAGCGCGCAGTGTCCCATCCACATAGAGTGCTTCTACCGCATCTAACCGCTGCTCCAAACGATCCAGATCGAGCAGTGGACGGCTAATCCACTGCCGCAGTAAACGTCCTCCCATATTGGTCGTGGTTCGATCCAGCACACCCAACAGGGAACCCCGTGATTGCCTGCCTCGGATGGTCTCTGTCAGTTCCAGATTGCGGCGGGTCGGTGCGTCGATCACCATGAAGTCATTGGTCGTATAGGTTGCCAGGGTGCGCAGTTGCGCCAGTACCCCTCGCTGCGTTTCCTGCAAATACTGGAGGATTGCCCCCGCCGCCGAAGCCGCTAGATCGAGAGTCTCTAACCCAAACGCCGTGAGAGATGAGACTTCAAAATGATCTTGCAGCGCACGTTCGGCATTCGATAGATCAAAACGCCAATCTGGTAGTGTTGTGATATGCAATTCTTCCGACAGGGGAAGCAGTTCCGCTTCAACAATACCCTCTGGCAGCAAACATTCTCGCGGCCCTAGCCGGGTGATCTCTTGCTGAAGTAAACCCGGCACGTCATCGCCTGTTAGCATCGTTACCGAGAATTCCCCGGTAGAGATGTCCGCATACGCAAGCCCAACTCCTACCAGCATACCCCCATCCCGCGAGAACGAGGGCGATAAGGCAACAAGATAGTTATTTCGTTTCTCTGGAAGTAAGGCAGGCTCGGTGACTGTGCCCGGCGTGACCACCCGCACCACTTCTCGCTGCATCAACCCTTGAATCGGTTCCTCGCTGACCTGTTCACAGATCGCAACGTGATAACCCTTATCAATCAGCCGGGCGATATAGTTTTCGGCAGCATGATGCGGAACGCCAGCCATCGGCACACGCTTGTTTTTGGCGATATTGCGGCTGGTCAACACAATATCAAGTTCACGCGCGACAATTTCGGCGTCGCCATCGAACGTTTCGTAAAAGTCTCCCAACCGGAAGAATACGATTGCATTCGGGAATTGTTTTTTGACATCAAGATACTGCTGCCGCACGGGTGTAGCGTCTGACATAGGATTTCCTGAGTGCTCTGTTAGAGGGTCTTCCGATTGTATTTCACCATGCGAGAGCAAACAAGAACAGATGTCTACCAGCGCAGATACTTTGAGAGGGCTTATCCGTATCTATAACAGAATAGGCCACAGCAGTTTCTCACCGCTGCGGCCTATTGATCAATCCGTGATCTTATTGATCCTGAACGGGGAGGTTATTCATGTCTGCGGAGGCGACCATCACCCACGCGGCGACCCAACCTTCCACGCCTTCATAATTAACCTTAACCCAGGCGCTGTCCTCGGTACGTCCGAGCAGATTCGCATTGGTATTGGCGGGAACTTCCCCCACTGGGCCGAAGGTCAGGCTGGGGCCAGAACGAATCACTACCGCATAAATGCTCGAACCCGTGATCTGTGTTCCCGTTGGGATTGGCGCTACATCCACTACATCAGATGCAACAGGTAGGTTTGCCGTATTATCCGAAGCGACCACCACCCATGCGGCAACCCACCCTACGGTTTCCCCATACTTCACCTGAATCCAATTGTTGACAGCGTTCCGTCCGACCGCGCTGGCCTGCGCCCCAAACGCCATAATATCCAGCACATTCGCATTGACACTCGGCGCGGTGCGGATGTTCACGCGATAGGGAGCCGTCACGAATATTCCCGTAGCTGGCCCTGCTGGCGCTGAGGGTATCGGCGTCACCGGGGTAGATACAGGTGACGCAGGTTCGTTTACGCCGGAGGAACCGCCAGAAGGCGGCGCAAAAGCGGTTGTATCTACTGGCAGACCGTTGATGTCATTGCGCATGGTCACAAGCCATGCAGCTACCCAACCTTCTTTGTTGCCATATTCCACCCGAACCCACGAACTGGTTGCGTTGCGCCCGGTAGCGGTCACCTCTGTCGCAAACGGAATCGTGCCAATGATGTCAGCCGAGTTGTTTGCATCGGTTCGCATATTGAGGTTATACGGGGAGAGCGTGGCAATCTCGTCACTGAACGCCAGCGGTACGGGCTGGAGATCGGTAGTGACATCCAGCGGAAAAGTATCATTCGAGAAGATCAACAGCCATGCGGCTGCCCATCCTCGATTGCCTTCATATTCCACCTGTACCCAGTTGTTGTCAGGAGATCGTCCAATGACCACCGCCTGTGCTCCAGTGGGCAGCACCGCAATCACACCAGAGCTTATACCAGGGGTGGCGCGGACATTCACATCGAACAGGGTATTGGCGGTAATCACCGTAGAGGTTTGTGCCGTCGCGGTCGCCGTCAGCGTAAGCAGAAGCAGGAGAGACAGCATTCCCGGCCCCAGTTTTGTCAGGATATGCTTATTCATAGTCGTTTCTCCAAAAAGGAATTTACGATCATGGTTGATCTATTGAATCTGCAATCAGCATTATAAGAGATGATAGAAGAGTCGGCTACTGACAATTGCCCACACAGGGAAAAGATAGGAGGCTTACCAGAAGACGAGGAAGTAAGACAGGGTAAGCATCATTCAGCACGCAGAATGGTCACAGAAACATTGTCTCTGGCCGGAGCACTCAGGGCATAGTGCATCAACTGCGCAGCCGCTTCCTGCGGGGGGTGCTCTGAGGTTACATCCGCCAGAGTGACATCGCTGAGAACGCCATGCAACCCATCCGAGCACAAGAGAATCGAATCGCCCAGTTGCAGAGTAGCCCTCTCGTTGATATCAATATTCACATGAAGCTCGGCCCCGACAGCGCGTTCTAACACATGCCTTAGTGAGTGGTCGGCAGCCTGTTCCTCCGTGAGGATTCCTTCACGCACCTGCTGCCCTACCCATGTATGATCCTGGGTGATCTGGGAGGGGGTGCGATCACGAATCAGGTAAGCACGGCTATCCCCTACATTGGCGATCCAGTATTGATCGCCAATCACCAGCGCCACAACAACGGTGCAGCCCATCCCCTGCATATCAGGGGAGGTGTTTCCCATTCGATGGACAAGAGTATTGGCTGCAGTGATCGCTTCCTCAAGACGGCGTGGCGCATCGTCCAGGGTAGGCAGACTGCCATCCAGTAGATGTTCTTGCATCACACGGATGGTTTGCTGGCTGGCGACTTCACCCCCTTTCGCTCCCCCCATGCCATCAGCCACAATGAGCAAAGCCATTTCCGGCTCATCGTCGGGAATCACAGCGATCAGGGAATCCTGATTGTGACCTTTACGAGGGCCGGGGTCAGTCATGGAACCAATGCTCAACTTCATAGGGAGTCGCCGCACCTTTCCGGGGGAGCACTTCGGTCGGCGTATTGTACGATCATTCAGACATCAACGCCAAAGATTATCGAGTTCTGCGATCCGCAGACCAGTGAGCCATCTCATATAACTGCCAGAAGATGCTGGTATCTGTTTTTTATACTGGACAACCGAGGAGCGACAATCGATCCATGCGCTGATTGACACTTCGCGTGACTTCGTCCAGCGTTTCCCCGGAGGCGCGCAGCAGCGATAGGAACATATCCCGGCTCAGAGCCACGACTTCAACAGGAGCCGAGGCCGCTTTCACAAGGACAGTACGTAAGCTGCCATTCAGGAGTCCAATCTCCCCGAAATACTGACCCGGCCCCAGAGAATCGACCAGAACATCCTCGCCAGCGGAACTGTGCGCAAACACCTGAACCTCACCCTGTGTGATCACATAGAAGTGATCGGCATGATCCTGCGGGCGGTAAATCGGTTCGTCGGGCGCATAGTGTGTTGCAAGGCACTGGCGCGTAGCGTCCAGCAGTAGATCATGCGTCAGCGTAGGCAGGGCGCGAACCAGAAATTCGTTGAGCAACTCGCCATTCGCCAGCGTGATCGTGCGTGGAGCACGCTTCGCCAGCGCCGGATCATGGGTGACCATCAGGATGGTCTTCCCCTGATCCACCAGCGAGCCAAATAATTGCATCACCGATTCCGCCGTGCGCGAATCGAGGTTTCCCGTTGGCTCATCTGTCGCGATGATCGGCGGGTCGTTAGCAAGGGCGCGGGCTATCGCCGCCCGCTGCTGCTGCCCACCCGACAGGCGATTCGGGAGCTTATCTGCTTCCTCCATCATACCCACCTGATCCAGCAAAGCTATCGCTCGTTCCTGCCGTTCCCGGTGCGAATACAGGTTCGCCAATCCCATCGGCAGCATCACGTTCTCGATCACCGTCAGCGTGGGGAGAAGCTGGAAGAACTGGAAGACAACCCCCAGATTGCGCCCACGCCATGTCGCCATATCGCTTTCGCCCAGCTTGTGGACAGGCGTTCCCGCGACGCGAATCTCACCTGCCGTCGGGCGGTCTATTCCGGTGAGCATATTGATCAGCGTCGTCTTCCCGCTGCCCGACTTACCCACAATCGAGACGAACTCGCCCGCGCCAATCTGAAGATTGACTTCTTTGAGTGCAGTAAAGTTCCCCGCATCAGTATGATAAACCTTCGCAACACTGCGCAGATCAATCAGCGCCCCATCTTCGATGGATGTCGAGTGTGCAGCTTCCTGTTGGTTGGCCTTCTTCCCGAACATAGATTCCTCTGGTCAACTGCGCAGCAAACACCACGCAGGAATAGATACAAATGCTGCGCTTACTCGTAATCCAGCACTTCTCGGACGGTAAGCTGCGCCGCGCTCTGGGCAGGCGCAAGGCTGGCAAATACACCGATCAGCAGCACGACAATCAGCCATGCCCCCAGGCCCAGCACGGAATAGCGATAGCTGACCTGTGACTTGAGCACCGCCCCCACCACTGCCCCGGCTAGAACAAAACCTGCCGGGCCTGAGACAATGACAGAGAACAACCAGCTCATCGCGCCAACGACCACGCCTTCGATCACCACCACTTGCCGGATAGCGACATTGTTCGCACCCAGCGCACGCAGCACACCGATCTCGCGCGTGCGCTCCATGACATTCATGCCGATAGTCCCGGTCAGACTCAAGCCGCCTACCACCGCCAGCAGCCCCGCCATCACGATCAACACGATCAGGATAATATCAAATGGGCCAGAAAAATCACTGAAGATCTCCGCCTGGGTGCGGCTGGTTCCGGTGCTTAACCCTGCATCCTGAAAGCGTGATTGGAGAATCTGCCCGATCTGCTTCTGTTCCGCCGGGCTGCTGACCGCTGCCGGATTCAAGCGGATGCGCACCATATCTGCCTGGTTGGAACGATCCGTCGCCTTGGCAAACGTTCCGTACGTCATATACACGCGCGGGCCGGATAGATGTTTGGAGGCTACCCCAACGACATCATACGTGCGCTCGTGCCCGTTGACCTTGATCACAATAGTACCGCCCACATGAATCTGGGGTTCTTTTTCCAGCAGGTCTTCATTCACGATGATTTGCTGGGTATCCCCCTCTTCCAGCCAGCGCCCGGCAATCAGCAGTGGCTCTACCGTTTGTGAGTTGAGTGGAATGCCGTTCAGTTGTATCTCTTCGCCTTCGCTGCCGTCCGTGTGAATGAGTATCCCACTCGCTGCTGACCAGCCTTCTGCTACGGTAACTCCCGGTATGCGCATCGCTTCGCGCTCTGCAGTAGTGCGCGTCACACCACTGACCAGATTGACCGAGGCATCAAAGGCGACATAGCGCGAAACCTGGGTGATCTGTTCATTGAGAGAGGCGCGGGTGCTGAACACGGACATAAACATCGCACCCGCCAGAGTCAGCGTAATCAGGGTGAAGGCCAGCCGCGTCTTCTTGCGGAAGGTGTTGCGCAGCGAGAGCATCAGCGGCGGATGCAGGTTGCGCAGTTTGCTCAACATCGCTTCGATCCAGCCTCCATCACCTTCGCTGCTGAGACCGTACTGGTAGATGGCATCATAGATCGAAATGCGCGTCCCGGCAGTGATCGGGTAGAGGGCGACCGCCACTGGCATGATCAGCCCAACCCCGATCTGTAGCCCGGTCACAACTGGGTCTAACGTGATGGCGGACACATCGAAGTTGAGATAGCTGGCAGCGAACGAAGTAAGCCACCACGCGCCAAGCAGCCCCAGCGGAAGACCAATCACCAGTCCGGCGATGCTGTATACGATCACGTTCGCTACATACATCCCGATCAACTGGCGGCGGATCGCACCGACCGAGCGCATGATGCCAATCTGCTTGATCTGCTGCCCCAGGATGGCAGAGATGGTATTAACAACCAGCCCCGCGCTCAGGAAGATCGCGAGCACGCTCATCACCTGAAGCACCAGCACAAAACCATTGATCTGGTTCTGCGCCCAGTGCTGACCAGGATCAGCATTGATGCCGGGGATGCCAACGCGATACACGGTATATCCTGAAGGTTCGATCACTCGATCGCGCGCGACCGCACCTACATCGAGGACATGCTGGCGATCATTTGGGGACTCTGCCACAACCACATCCAGTCGATTGTAGTACGCTCCCTGATCCATCCAGCGCAGGGTATCCATACTCATATACGCGCTGAGTTCCCTCGTCACTTTATAGGGCACGATGTAGAGATCATGGACGATCCCCGC
>JAHEME010000734.1 GCA_024643825.1 Chloroflexota bacterium
GAAAACGCCAGGAAACATGAAGATAGGGATGAGACGAGAGGATTGAAAATCAACTTGTCTCATCTGAGGTCTATCGGGCAGAAGTTTGATGACTGGCAGTTCACGGATTTAGCCAACCGTGGCGGTTGCAGCCTACCAGTCAGGGCATTTGGCTGCTGTCCCGATTGGAGCCCACGCGGTATGGTTTCCAATCAGTAAGATAGATGCGTTGGCCACCTGCTGACCTTGTATGGTAATGGTGATTGTCCAATCCCCAGAGCGAAGCCCAACCACACGGTCATACAACTCAAGATACCTCGTACCACTCTCAGGCCCCTGCCATATACATTGGTAATAGGCCCACCTCTGTCCCTGATTGCTCCACTCGCGCGTATACGGCATTCCCTGCTGCATTCCGGTGTAGTCCCACGCCAGATACACTTCTGACTGACCAGAAGGAAGCGAGGTGATCTGGCGTGCACCAGGCTGATCGCATGGAATGTCGCAGAAGCGGAGGTTGCTGATGCTCGGTCCGGGAGTATCCGTCGGTAGCGGAACCTCAGTAGCCGTCGGCGTTGCCACATTCTTAACTGGCTGCGACTGTAGCGTCGCAGGTTCCTTTGTTGCTTGCAGGGCCAACGCAGCTTCGCTGGTATTCGCGATTACTTGCGATTGAGACCTGTACCCTGGCAAAATCACCATCAAGAGGATGCCTGCCACGATCACACCCACGGCTACGAGCAAACCCAGGCCGATCAACAGGCTTGATTTTCCTCGCCCCGCCGTCCTATCTCCCGAATTAGGAGGTGATAAGGGCCTGGGGGCAGATTCTGGCATGACCACAGGGAACCCTGGAGTCGGTTCTATGAACGTTGCTTCATTAATGTTATGTGGCGTTACTGCTGGGATCGGCTGGCCCGCTGCCACCGTAGCCAGTGCTGTTGCTACCTCGCCAGGGGTCTGATACCGATCCATCGGGTCTTTCGCCATCGCCCGTTCGATCACCGCCTGCACCGTCTCCGGCAAATTCGGTCTTTCCTCCCGTACGTTAGGGATTGGCTCGGTAATATGCGCCATTATCACACCCAGCGGTGTATCGGATTCGTACGGGTAGCGGCCTGTGAGCATCTGATAAACCGTCGTGCCCAGTGCATACACATCCACCAGTGTTGTCACCCCACCGCGTTTCGCCATCTCTGGGGCCATATACGCGGGTGTGCCCACCATGCCACTGCCCGTAAGCTGCGCCGTCGATTCCGTGATCTTGGCGATCCCAAAGTCGGCCAGATACGCATTCCCCTCTTCATCCAGCAGGACGTTGCTCGGCTTGAAGTCTCGATGAATGATGCCCTTCTTGTGCGCGTATTCCAGCCCATTACTGATCTGCTGGACATATCGCACCACATCGGGTAGCGGCAGGCCTCCGCGCTGGTGAATTAGGTCAGCGAGCGAGCCACCCGTCAGCAGCGCCATGACAATGTAGGGCATCCCATCCTGCTCTCCATAGTCGTGGACAGGCAGGATATGCGGATGCTGCAAGCTGGAGATTACCTTGACTTCCTGCATGAATCGTTGGAGGAACATCGGGTCTTGCAAGAAGTGAGAGGGCAGCACCTTGATGGCGACCTGGCGGCCCATCGAGGTCTGGTCAGCGCGATACACGTTTGCCATGCCTCCGCGCCCGATCATCTCATGGATGTGGTATTGTCCAAGCGTAGTTCCGCTGAGGTCTGTCATTGAGTAGTTCCTTGGATGGCATCAGATCTCAAAGGGCAAGATTCCAATCACGACCGCAACTATAATAGAGTCCATAAGGATACACAACTATCGCCACTTACCGCGCCATTTGGTCAGCTACCTGGCGCAGTTCTGCTTGATGCTGTTTCCGTTTGCCTTTCGGATTTTGCTAACCGCTAACTGATAAGCGTTTCACGGAAAGTCTTTCGGTCAACCACGTAATCGCTGTTTTTGCTGCCTTTCGCTAACCAAAATCCAACCCAAATCGCATTTCGATGAGTCTTAATTTCGCTATTTTGTACTCAAATCTATATCCGCGATGGATTGATCAAATGATCAATAGACAATCCTCCCCGCCCATTGTATACTAATAATACGAACATCCGTTCCAATACTGCGCCCCCTTGTAGGGGCATGGCGTGCCATGCCCCTCATCCGAGGCGAACGCCTGTTTGTTGTTCTCCCCTTTGTAAGGGGGTCATATCTCGCGGGGATCGACCCGCCCGGTCGATGAGCCACCATCCCGGAGACAGCATGGTTGCCGTCTCCCCGTTGGCTCCCACCCCGCACCCCGCCTGTGACTGTGGACGCCT
>JAHEME010000735.1 GCA_024643825.1 Chloroflexota bacterium
GGGACGGGCATGCCCCTCTCCGTCAATGCCGCCTCCGTGTGCTGGGAGATGCCCCTGCCAGAAGCACGCACCACCCTGAATCTGCTGACGGAAAGCGCCCTGATTCAGCGGCTGCCCGGTGATCTGTACGCGCTGCATAGTTCCCTGCGCGAACATCTGCGCCGTGCTGCGATGCCCGCCCCGCTGGAAACGGCCACAGGCCGCATCCTCGATTACTACATCGCGCTGGTCGAGCAGGCAGGCAGCGCGCAGGAGATCATCGATGCGCAGCTTGGGCAGATCATGGCTATCTTCCGGCAGGCCACGCACACCGATCCGGCTAAGGCGCGCCTCTTTGCCGATGCGCTGCTCAGTTACTTTGAACGGCGCGGCCTGTGGGCCAATCTCGTCTCGCTGGCCCGCATGGTTGTGGAGATGGCACGTGCAGACGGCGATGCCATGCGTGAGCATACCTACCTTGCCGACCTCGGCTATGCCCTCACCGTGCTGGGAAATCTCGAAGAGGCCCGCGGGAGCTTCGAGCGCAGTCTGGATTACAGCAAAGAACTCGGCGACCCGGCGGGCGAAGCCTCCGCGCTGAACAACATCGGTGCGATCCTCGAACGTGAGGGCCGCTATGCCGAAGCCGAGTCATACTACCAGCGCAGCCTGGAAATCCGCGAGGTGCTGGGCGTGCGCGAAGAGATCGCCGATACCCTCAACAACATCGCGGGCGCGCTCTACTGGCAGCAGCGGTATGATGAAGCCCTCAAGAGCTTCCAGCGCGTGCTGGATATGTACCGCGTGCTCGGCAACCGTCACGGGCAGGCGCAAACCCTGCTGAACATCGGCACAGCCTACGAAAGCCTCGGAACCGACGCGGAAGCCCTGCAAGCCTATCAGGAAAGTCTCGCCATTTACACCAACCTCGGCGAAGAAGCGGGGCAGGCGCAAACCCTCAACAATCTCGGCATCATCTACTTTAATCAGGGGGACGCCGACCGTGCCCTCATCCACTTCAAACGCAGCCTTGCACTGAAGGATCATCTGGGCGACCGCACCGGGCAGGCATCCACGCTCAACAACATGGCCCTGCTCTACGAGAAGACGGGCGCGGTCGGGCTGGCGCTCAACCACTACGAGCAGAGCTACGAGATTCTCACCGCCCTGGAAGACCCGCGCGCCGAGGTCGTGCAGGAGAACATCCAGCATCTACGGGCTGAGATACAAAAAAGCTCCGAAGCCAGCTAACTTGGTCGCTGCGATCTTTCATCGCTGGAGCCTCCGAAACGATGGCAACCCGATTCGGAACAAATGGGGGAATCACCGCATTTTGTTTGAGGTTGGTTTGGATGTACACTCTTGGTAGACAACCCTGTGGAGCAACTTCCGAAAAGCGATCAATCCGTGCCAACCATTCTTGTCGTTGATGACTCACCCGAATACTGCCGCATGATGGAGTTAATCCTCCAGTATGCCGAATTTGATGTGATCATTGGGCGCAATGGGTCCGAGGGGCTTCAGAAAGCCATCATTCACAATCCCGATTTGATTCTCCTTGATTACATGATGCCGGATATGAACGGAGCCGAGGTCTTCCACCAGCTTCATGAAAACGAGAACACCCGGCACATCCCGGTGATCATGATCACCGCCTTCTCTGCTGCCTACGAAAGTGACCGCATGGTTGCGCTGCGCTCTGGTGTAGACGACTATCTGACCAAGCCCGTCAGCCGCGAGTCGCTCTTGGAACGCATCAACAGCCTGCTGTACCTGCGCCGCTATTCCGGCTCGCAGTAGGGGCTAACTTCACCCCCACGACTTTGGCTCGCTCCCCGAATTACGCCTCATCTTCTGCCCTCTGTTATACTGTGATCCCGCGCCGCTTTCACCGAGGATTTTTGACCGCATGGATCGCGTCTTCATCTGCTACAGCCGCAAGGACTCCGAGTTTGTAGACCGCTTTACCGCGGATCTCCGTGCCGCCGGGGTCTCCGTCTGGCGCGATAAGGAAGACATCCCCGGTCATATCAAAGCCAACACGAGTAGCTGGCGTGATACTGTCGATGAAGGCTTAGATCAATGCAGCCACATGATCGTGGTGCTATCACCGGATGCGGTCAAGAGTGATGAAGTCAAGGCAGAGTGGAATTACTTTCTTACGCAAAATCGCCCCATTTATCCGATCAGGATTTTGGACTGTAGAATTTCCTATCGCCTGATGGCGCTCAACGTATGGGATTTCCGCACTGAGTACGATGTCAGGTTTCAGGAATTGCTGGCATTGCTACCGCGTGCGCTCGTCGAATCGGAGGAGGAGCC
>JAHEME010000736.1:0-1724 GCA_024643825.1 Chloroflexota bacterium
CCTGTCGTTTATCCCGGCCAGTCTGAGCATATTCCACAGAGTAGCCTGGTTGCTGGTGATCACAGGTTTCTGCAAATCGTTCTCCAGTTTATCGATCAGATCGAGCGTGTGGAGATCAACACAGGGCATGAACAGAGCCTCGCTCTCCGGTAGATCGACTACTCTGGCTAGCTGGTACTGCTCTTCATTCGACAGTCGTGGAATCTCCAACGAGTTCTTGTTCAGCCAGTGAGCGTTGAGAACCTGGAAACCGCTGTCTTCGACAAATTTGACTGCGGTGCGGGCCACTTTCTCCAGATAGGGCATCGCCATCGAGACTTTCGTGATTCCCAGTGTGCGGAGTGCTTCGATGGCGGAGGTAGACGTTGTCGTGGTGGGCAGATTCCCGTTGCGCTCTTTCATCATACGGATCAGATCCTGATCATAGTCATGCCCGCCGATGAAGCTGACACCGGTACCAGTCATGGCGACAACTGTTGGCTGGACGTGGGTGATCATCTCAGCAGCGTCCCCAACAAACTGCTTCGCATTGGAGAG
Organism: Chloroflexota bacterium; assembly: GCA_024643825.1. Taxonomy (GTDB): domain Bacteria; phylum Chloroflexota; class Anaerolineae; order Aggregatilineales; family UBA3940; genus JAHEME01. The sequence goes on from JAHEME010000736.1 coordinate 538, forward strand.
GCGTTCAACCACTTCATCTGGCCTGGAGCCGCCCCTGAAGGCAAAGCGGTGGTAATGGCATGACACACCCTCCGGGGCCATGCGATTGAACTCGGGCTCGATAGCCATAATCTTTGAGGGGACCAGAATACCCAGCCTGGCTCGCCAACCGTACATACCAACCCCTTTCTGGATTTCTCCGTCGTATTTCTTCATGATCGGGCACACAATCAGAATTGACGCTCTGGAAATGTATGCTATCCTATCATCATACCATCATACAACTGATGGCAAGATGTCAAAAGTCACTTGATAAAGCCTCAAACTGAACTAACGGAAGCCGCCCGATCCACTGACAACGAGTGTGCTTGAACGATAAGCGATCCAGTTTATACGGACAGACTGTGCAGGTCGTAATCAAGCCGCGAATGAAGTTTGCGGCAGCTTTTGAACCCAAATCAAGATCTATCGTCGTCTATAAATACCCAACTCGGGTATATCAATTGTCCAACTTGAATCCCCACTAGTTTCAAAGAGAGAGGAAAAACAATGAGTCAACTACCCTTACCAGCGATAGAGAAAATCTGGCGGCGTTGGGAACCGCGCTTTATAGGTGCGGGTGTCGATTACAACATCCTGATCAAGTTCAAGAGTGAGATCGAAAGCTGGACAGACTGGTGCCGAGTCTGGAGCGCGAAGGCAGCCGACCTGGAAGCCTTCGGCGACGAGGCGATGGGGCGCGGCCACACGTTGACTGCCGGAGAATTGTGGGTCGCCGCTTCGGTTCTATACCAGTTTGGGGGCATGTACTACATCAACGATATGGATCAGTTCCACGAGTCGCACCAGAAGAAGCTGGCTGCATTCGCCAAGGCTGCGCCGCATCTCACCCCCCCGGTGGAACGATTCGAGGTCTCATTTAAAGGAGTCCAACTGCCGTGCTACCTCCGCATCCCCAAGGGTGTCGAGAAGCCGCCAGTAGTCATCTTCAACAATGGTTTCGAAGGAGTCAAAGAAGAGGTGCACCAGCGAACCATCCGCTACCTGGCGCGTGGACTGGCCACGATCTCGTGGGACGGCCCTGGACGTGGTGAGACGTGGGAACACCTACCTATGAGCGGGGAAAACGGGCCGCCTGTGGCTGCAATCATCGATTATCTGGAAACACGCGACGATGTGGATGGTACACGGGTAGGGGTGTCAGGCCC
>JAHEME010000736.1:1734-2293 GCA_024643825.1 Chloroflexota bacterium
CCGGGGCGGGTTCGCGGGAGTAAAGGCCGCCGCGTACGATCCGCGCATCAAGGCTCTTGCGGTAGCCAGCCCTGGTTATGATCGTCGCCGGGTGAAATGGGACGATCCCTATGAAGTCGCCTTCATGCTGCACCTGTTTCACCTGAAGACCGAAGACGAGCTGCGTGACCGGATCATGAACCAGACGGATTTCACACTGGAAGGCGAGGCGCAGAACATCCGCTGCCCAACACTGGTCATCGCGGGCGGACAGGATGAAGGAGAACAGTACCAGGGTTCTTTGCGGCTCTACAATGAAGTCCAGGGGTACAAGGAGTGGGTGGTCTTTCCTGACGCTGAGAGGAACGGTAATAACGTCCCCTACAAAGTCCGGCCCCGGCTGGCGGATTTCATGGCTGAGCATCTGGGTGCAAACGGTTCGTGAGAAAAGAATGATTGTTTGCTGATCACCCCCGTCCAATCTATACAACGATAGGGGGTGATCAGCCGGAAGTGGCTGACGACCGTCCTCGGTCGCATCCGGGCTGTCAACAAAGAAGCTCACAACAAATTACCTGGT
>JAHEME010000737.1 GCA_024643825.1 Chloroflexota bacterium
TCGGGATGCTGTCCACGTTCTACGAGAAGGCAGGCGCGGCACTCCCCGCACGGGGGATCAGCTTTCGTGCAGACCACGGCCTGCGCCAGTCGCATAGCGAGCAGCGTTTTGCCCACACTCTCCGGCCCGGTGATCAAGGTGGCATGAGTCGTCTTGCCAGTGGCGATACGCCCGGCCAGCAGATCGACAGCCCACTCATGACCAATAATTCCCCAGTTTGGTTCCATGTGGCCTATTCTACCATAGTCATAGCCGTCCGAGTGCCCGGTTTGTCACCCCTGGGTCATTGGTCATCACAGCATCACAACCCATCACACGATACAGCCACAGGCGTGAATCGGGGGTGGGATCAAGAGGGCAGACAGGCTGCCCCTGTCGATGTGCCCATGCAACGTAAAATGGATTGATCAGCAGGATCGGCCAGAACGGGCCAAGCAAATTTACCCCGGCCTTCGGGATCAGGCGCTTGATCGTAATGAACCCGGTGGGGATGCTGGGGGCGGCAGCTTTCACGGCCTGAACACGCGCTGTCTGGAAGGATAAGATCACCACACGCTCAAGCATCCCTGCTGCCTCTAGTTCAGCGGCAAGCTGCTCGCAGACGGACGATTCAAGAAAGCGATCCGTTTTGAGTTCCAATGCAAGAAACCTGCCCGGTGGAAGGATCGCCAAAGCCTCGGCCAGAGTCGGGATGCGTTCCTCAGTAAATTCAGACCTACCATAGCTGGCGCTGACCTGCTTGATCTGGTCAAGTGTCAAATCAGCGACGGCCCCCTTCCCATCCGTAGTGCGATCCAATGTACTGTCGTGAATACATATAAACACGCCATCGGCTGTGACATGCAGATCCGTTTCAAGGAGATCGGCTCCCTCGTCAAAGGCCCGCCGGAAGGCGGTCAGCGTATTTTCCGGGCAGGTCGCCGAATTTCCCCGATGCGCCATGACGTAGGGTTTGGGCTTTCCAGGAATTTCAAGTTTCATAGACATACCTCAACTGATTAGAATGATTGTGTTTGTTAGCGGCGGGGTTTGCGTTCATGCTACAATGAGTCACGAATAGACCTCGCCTGGATTATGGGAATCATTGGGTGACACAACTTCCCTATCAAACACTCCACTCGCGGCTGCTCTGGAGCAGCCCGTGGTATTCCCTGCGCGAAGATCGCGTCCGCTTCCCCGATGGAAGCGAAGGGCCATACACCGTCGTCGATAAGCGAGAGGCTGTATGGATTGTTCCTGTACTATCGGATGGAAGTATGGTGCTGATTCGCAATTATCGCCATACGGTCAGCCGCTGGTTGTGGGAAGTTCCTGCCGGGGGCATTGAACCTGGCATCAGCGCCGAAGAGATGGCGCGCCGCGAACTTGCCGAAGAGATCGGTGGGCAGGCAGATACGCTGCGGGAAGTCCACTCTTTTTATACCATGCCGGGCATCGGGAATGAGTTAGCGCACATCTACCTTGCCGAGGGTGTCATTCTCGGCGAGCCGCATCACGAGCCAAGCGAGGTGATCGAGTGCCACGTTCTCCCACGCGAGGACGTTCTCTCTATGGCCATGCGTGGCGAGATCACCGATGGCCCCAGCGCACTGGCAATCTTGCTGTGTGCGCCGCATATTCGTTTGTAAGAACAGTTTACTTCAACGGTAGCTGGAACGATTGGATTGGTTATGCTTCGCGCTGTTATCTTTGACATGGACGACACTCTGATCGACTGGAGCCAACGTGAGGGCGACTGGATGGGCCACATCCGCGACTCACTCCGCCCGGTCCATGACGACCTGCGGCTTGCCGGGCATCCTGTTCCCAGTCTGGATTGGCTCGCCCACATCTATACCGAACAAGCGCATACCGCCTGGGATCGTGTGTGCCCCCCTGAATGGGCCTGCCCGCGCCAGATCGATATTCTCGCTAACACGCTGCAGGCGCTTCATATTGAATTTGATTCGATTCAGTTAGAGCCGTTGCAGCGTAAGTACTCATGGCAGGCCATGCCCGGTGTACGGGTGTTTCAAGATACGCCGGGGGTTCTCCAGGCCCTTCGCGCCGAAGGACTTAAGATAGGCCTGCTGACAAATTCTGACCTCCCCATGTGGATGCGTGATGGCGAACTGCGCGATCTGGGCTTGCTAGACTACCTTGACGTGCGCGTTACTGCTGGCGATGTGGGTCGCCTGAAACCACATTTTGCACCGTTCCGCGCGGTGCTCGATCAGTTGGGTATCACCCCGGATGAAGCGATCTTTGTAGGAGATCGCCTGCAAGATGACGTTGCGGGAGCGCAGGCGACA
>JAHEME010000100.1 GCA_024643825.1 Chloroflexota bacterium
GTTAGGGCGGTCTATTCGATATCTTGGGCATTACAAGGGGATGGCTGCTCTTGCGTATGGCTCGCTAATGGTGGCATCGCTTGCCCAGCTTGCTGTGCCACAGCTTGTCCAGAATATGATAGACGCAGTAACACACGGAACCATTGCGACTTTCATCCTGAACTTGCCGACCCAAGCACAGGTAGCCGCCGCCCAGCAGACGGGTCGTTCGATTGACCAACTCCTGATTGATAAGTCAGGCGCAGAAAAGCTGTTGATCAACGCCGCGCTTCTGATCGTCGCGTTTGCTGTACTGCGAGGTGTCTTTTCGTTTTTGCAAGCCTATATGGGCGAGAAGACATCACAGAGCGTCGCGTTTGATTTTCGTAACGAGATATTTGCCAAGATTCAACGCTTATCCTTCTCCTATCATGATAAGAACCAAACAGGTCAGCTCATGATCCGCGCCACAGATGATGTGGAGAAGGTTCGTGTCTTTATAGCGCAGGGTCTGATTCTAGCTGTCCAGGCGTTTGTACTTCTGGTAGCCACACTCATCATCCTGATGCTAACAAATCTGCGGCTCACACTGGTCATACTGCCAGTGCTTCCGATAGCCTTGATTGTGTTTGTGGTCTTTGGTCGTATCAGCCAGCCACTCTTTGCGGAAATCCAGAAGAGAATATCGACGCTTAACACGATCCTTCAGGAGAATCTGTCAGGGATCAAGATTGTAAAAGCCTTTGCCAGAGAAGAGTTTGAGCGTACACGGTTTGATCGTTCCGCATTCGATGTGTTTGATCAGAGTATGCGCGTGAGCCGAACGTTTGCTTTCCTCTTCCCCGTGATTTTCTTAATTGCCCAATTAGGCCAGGCCGCAATCCTATATTTTGGCGGTCGGCAGATACTGGGTGGAACTCTCGATCTTGGAGAGTACCAGAAATTCAGCCTCTATCTAATTTACGTATTCTTCCCATTGGGGCAGCTTGGCTTCATCATTTCGTTGATGTCACAGGCCTCTGCGTCCGCAACACGCATCTTTGAGATACTCGACGCCAAAAGCGATGTAGTCGATAAAGCCGATGCCCTGACTATGCCACCAATGTCCGGGCATGTAGAGTTTCGCAACGTTACATTCCGCTATTTTGGTAGCGGTGAACCGGTGCTTAATGATGTCTCCTTTGAAGTTGCACCAGGGCAGACCGTCGCATTATTGGGGGCTACGGGCAGCGGAAAAACGACGATCATCAATCTTCTGCCACGTTTCTATGATGCAAGTGAAGGCGAAATCAGAATTGACGGGCACAATGTCCGTGATGTGAAGCTGGACGGCTTGCGGTCGCAGATAGGTATAGTCCTTCAGGAAACCAATTTGTTCAGTGGAACCATTCGAGGAAACATTGCCTTTGGTAAACCTGATGCCACTATGGAAGAGGTAATTGAGGCGGCCAAGGCTGCTTCAGCTCACGAGTTCATTATGGGCTTCCCTGAAGGCTATGACACTCCAGTTGGTGAGCGGGGGGCGACTTTATCTGGGGGGCAGAAGCAGCGTATTGCCATAGCTCGCGCTCTCTTAATGGATCCTCATCTTCTCATCTTGGATGACTCAACAAGCAGTGTGGATGTTGGAACTGAGGTACACATCCAACACGCGCTTGATGTTCTTATGGAGGGTCGAACAAGTTTTGTGATTGCGCAGAGAATCAGCACAGTGCTCAAGGCGGATCAAATCCTTGTGTTGGATAAGGGCAAGATCATTGCATCTGGTACTCATGCAGAGCTACTGGAGAAAAGCCCAGTTTACGAAGATATCTATGAGTCACAGCTAGCTGGCGATGGCAAAGTTTCAGCCATGACGACTGGCGATACTCAGGAGGCATAGCAGAACATTATGATGGGAGGACTTGACGGCGGTCGCCGTCTAATGGATCGAGAAACCAGCAAAGCGCAGAATGTCGGTGCTACCCTTGCCCGGTTCTGGCCGTACTTTCGCACACGTTGGGTCGCGCTTCTAGTTGTTGCGGCGTTATTGATCTTCAGCACTTGGACGCAGGTGATCACCCCTGAGATTGTCGGGCAGGCGGTGGATTGTTACCTCTTCCCAACCCAAAATTCAGTCTGTTGGTACAGTACGATTGACCCCGCTGCCGGAATCGCAGCCAGAGTATCGGGGCTTGGCGGCCTTGTATTGCTGCTTGTTGGTCTCTATATAGCAGGGGCCATTGTTAGCGGCTTGATGTTTTATGTGATGACCTGGGCTGGGCAAAATGCCCTCCTAGGGATTCGGGTTGATGTGTTCAAGCACTTGCAGAAGCTCTCTCTGGGATATTACTCGGAAAATGAAGCTGGCAATCTCATGAGTCGATTTACCAATGACTCGCAGACCATTCAGCAGGTGCTGAGTTTCGCACTCGTGCAAGTACTTAGTGGGGCTTTGCTGATTGTTTGGATCATGATCAAAATGCTCCAGACGAACGTGCCTTACGCTTTATTGACACTCACGGTAGTTCCATTGATGGCTCTGGCGACGTTGTACTTCTCGGCACAGGCACGTAAGGCGTTTCGAAGAAGTCGCGAAGAGATGGGCAGCGTGAACGCTGATCTTCAAGAGAGCATTGCTGGTGTGCGAGAAGTTCAGGCGTTTAGCCGGGAAGATGAGAACATTACAGGTTTTCGGCGAACCAACGCAGCTAATCGGGATGCTAACATCCAGGCAGCCGCGTTCACAAGTGCGCTTACCCCTGTCTTGGAAGCCCTGGGCTATGTGGCTCTAGGGATTGTGGTGGTCGTTGGGGGACTCTCAATTCTCCGCAACGAACCTTTGCTTGGTACTACCGTGATTTCGTTGGGAACCGTGATTGTCTTTTTGCAGTATGCGCAGCGATTCAACCAGCCTATTCAACAAATTGCTGTTTTGTGGACGAACATCCAGAGTGCGGTGGCAGGGGGTGAGCGTATCTTTGGGTTGATGGATGTCACACCGGACGTGGTTGACAGGCCAGATGCGCTGCCAATGCCCACAATCCAGGGGAGGGTCGAGTTTGATCAGGCTGACGCGGAGTATGTTTCCAATCAACCGGTTCTGCGAGGTGTTGACCTTGTAGCCGAAGCAGGACAAATGATCGCAATCGTCGGCCCAACGGGGGCAGGGAAGACGACGATTATCAATCTAATCCCCCGGTTCTATGACGTAACTGGCGGAGCGGTTCGCATCGATGGTATCGATGTGCGAAATGTGACAGTTCACAGTCTACGAAGCCAGATTGGGATTGTATTGCAGGATAGTTTCCTATTCTCAGACACCGTGATGAACAACATTCGTTACGGTCGTCTTGATGCGAGCGACGAAGACGTGATCGCTGCGGCAAAGATCGCATCTGCCGATTCTTTTATTGAGCGTCTCCCGGACGGATACCAGACTATCCTTGGGGAGCGGGGGAGTGGACTAAGTCAGGGCCAACGACAGCTCATTTCAATTGCACGTGCTGCGCTGGCAAATCCTCGTATCTTAATTCTGGATGAAGCAACCTCCAGTGTAGACACCCGAACGGAGCGATTGATCCAGCAAGCTTTTGAACGTCTCCTAGAAGGGCGTACGAGTTTTGTAATTGCTCATCGGTTGAGCACAATTCAGCATGCGGATCAGGTTCTCATGGTGAAGGATGGGCAGATTGTTGAGCGCGGTACTCACACAGAGCTTCTGGGAAGCAAAGGCGCCTACTATGAGCTTTACATGAGTCAGTTTAATCGAGATGAGGAGTCGAATACGGGAGAATTGCCAGTTACCCCGCAGCGAGTGTCGCCTCAGGGGAGTGCTGACTAATTCGGACTCACTGCGCCGCAATCGCAGAGGTTATCTCGCTGCCTGCAAGATAGCCTCTATGATTTGCTGCGCAGTGAGTCGTTTTTCATTCTTGAATACGATCACGAGAGGATGATCGTAAACCGTGAATGATTCGTCTGCACTGCCAGAAACCAGGGCTGATCGCGGCCAGGAAATCCCTGGGTCAGGAAGCCCTGCGTGCAAAAGTGGGTTGTCAACCAGAGATACGCTAAACAAAGTGGGATACCGTGCAAACGTACGATCCAGTTGATACCCTATGGCTCCTCCGAATAATGTGTGGTAGTAAGCTGAGGTCAGAGGATAGCGGGTCTTGAAGCGCGGGATCACGCCATATAAACGATTGCTTGACAGGATGATATAGTCCGCCGTGGCTACAGATTCGGCAACCATGTCTATCTTTTCAAGGTTATCAGGTTCGCCAAACGGATCAATCATGATTGAAGTAATGACCGACTCGCGAAGATAACTTCCTCCATCAATCTCCAGATCGAGCGGTAGTGGGTCATCCCATTGCTCAGACACAATCTTCGTGCCCGCTGGCATAGAGCCATAGATCCACTCGCTTGCCTCAACCCAGGGATGTGGAAGACGATACATACCAACAAAGGCTAGTGCATATCCCAGCGTTACTATCAAAACCAAAGCTTCTCCTACAGCAAATCGCCATCTGTGCTTATCCGGGCTCCTCTCACTGCTGTATTGCCATCCTGCTGTTGCAACAGCGAATAGAGTAGGCGCGAAGGGGAGTTCATAGCGCGGAAACTTCACGCTCTGCGATCCTATCACGAGCACGCCCAGCCAAACCCAGAGGAGTGCTGGTATCATGGTTCTGTCTTTCGCTCTAACCCACTGAATGGTTGTGAGCAATGTGCCGACATAGGCAAAGACTGTGAGCGGCAGACCGAGCGTCCACTGAGCCTGTTGGACGATAGAGTAAATAACAGGAATCGTGCCCTGATATTGCCTTGTGAACGGCCAATCGACCAGCCCGGACGTGACCTGCGCTTGAGTTGCCAGGGAAGTAACAAATGGAATTGGATCAAGTAAGGCATAGGGATTCGTGAGCACAAATGAGAGGATCGCAACGAGGATGGAAAACGCAAGCCCCTTCTTGTCATGAATTCTTGGGAGACCAGATCGTGTTGTTACTGCCGAGACATCGTAATGGACTACGATGAATGGGATGAATAGGAAAATCCCTGTCAATTTGCATCCGACTGCGAGTCCCAGCGCAATCCCGGCCAGGGTAGAAAGAGATTGCCGTCTGTTAGTGCCATAGACTGTCAAAAATGTGATAGTCATGGTCGCAAAAAAGGCGGCAGCAGAATCAACTGTACCGAAATGCGAATTCTGAATGTGAAGCACTGCTACCGCTGCAAGTGAACTCGCCAACAACCCTGCGCCAGGAGTCTTAAATCGTCGTGCCAGCCAATATGTGACTAATACCGTAAGAGAATCAAATAGTGCTGAAAGCAAACGACCTATATACGTCAGCTGCTTGAATCGAGATAGTTGATCCAGGTTCAACACATAGCCAGGTAGGGAATGGCTGGGGATGCCATGACATAGTTTAGGTACACTGCACAGAAATCCGAGGATGTCTGCGGCGGTCAGATTGAGGTACAGGGGCAGGTGACCATATGGATATTGCTGCACACTGCCATCTGTGGCTCGAAAGGGATTCAGGCCGGAATCCTTCACACGCAGCAGTTCGGGCAGAGTGTTCGGCCAGTGGAGGTTGCTCTCCACAAACAGAATAGCTCGTTCGTCAGGGTTAAGCTGGTTGCCACCATCCCAATCGAGGAACGATGTCCGAATGAGAACAGCAGTAGAGATAATAATCACGATGGCTGCATTATGCAGCCATCGTGATGTCAGGTCTCTGATAGGCCGAATTTTGGTCATCAGTGATGCATCACCAGAGGCGTACACTCATGACTGCATAGGCAACACAAAACTCGGCTAGATTTCCCCAAGATAGGCTGCACGCACTGTCGGGTTTTCTAGTAGTTCTTTGCCTGTTCCTGCCAGCACAATTTCGCCAGTCTGAAGGACATAGCCTCGATTACATACGGTTAACGCGACCTGTGCATTCTGCTCAACCAGCAAGATTGTGGTGCCAGCTTCATTGAGCTGAGCGATGATGTGAAAGATTTCCTGTACCAGAATAGGTGCGAGACCGAGAGAAGGTTCATCAAGCAGAAGTAGTCGAGGCTTCGACATGAGTGCGCGGCCAATCGCCAGCATCTGCTGCTCGCCCCCTGAGAGAGTCCCACCCTGTTGGTTTCGACGTTCCTTCAGACGTGGGAAGGTTCCGTAAACCATCTCCAGGGACTCGTTGATCTCGGTTCGGTCGGAGCGCGAATATGCTCCAAGCTCGAGATTCTCTCGCACACTCATTCGTGCAAAGATGCGTCGTCCTTCGGGAGCCTGCGTGACCCCTCTAGAAACAATCTGATAAGCAGGTATGTGAGTGATATCTTGACCTTCAAGAATTACTGAACCCTGCCTTGCCGGGGTGATGCCGCAGACGGTGTTAAGTGTGGTTGATTTCCCAGCACCATTCCCGCCAAGCAGGGTAACAATTTCGCCTTGATCGACGGTCAGCGTGATGCCCCTCAAGGCATGAATGTTTCCATAGAAAGTGTGGATAGCGTTAACTTCCAACAGTGCCATCAGTTCGCCTCCTCCACGGGCTTTCCAAGATAGGCTTCAATTACTTTAGGATCGCTCTTCACCTGAGATGGAGTACCTTCAGAGATTTTGATCCCATAGTCTAGTACGGTTACTTGATCCGAGATACCCATCACCACCTTCATATCGTGTTCGATGAGAAGAACGCTCAAGTTTAGCTCGTCTCGCAGCCGTGTGATGAACTGCATCAGAATAACAGTTTCCTGCGGGTTCATCCCTGCTGTTGGCTCGTCAAGCAAGAGCAGGAGTGGATCATTTGCAAGTGCTCTTGCAATCTCCAGACGACGCTGGTCGCCGTAGGGAAGGTTTCTGGCAACCCAATCCATTCTATCCCCCAGCCCTACAAAATCTAGCAGTTCACGGGCACGTGAAAGAGCATATTTTTCTTCCTGGATCGTTCCTGGATCACGAAATACAGCGCCCAGGGCGTTGGCCTTAAGTCGGGGATGCTGACCAACCAGAACATTCTCAATGGCACTCATGGCACTAAAGAGACGAATATTTTGATAGGTGCGCGCAATTCGGCGATTCGCGATCTGATCCGGTGGAAGCCCCATGATCGATGAGCCATCAAAGATGATATCGCCTTCTTCAGGTAGATAGAACCCAGTGATGCAATTGAAATAGGTGGTTTTTCCGGCTCCGTTCGGGCCTATGACGCTGGCAATCGTTTTTTCTGGAACGACCAGATCGACCCGATTTACCGCTGTTAGGCCTCCAAATCGCTTTGTAAGCCCCTGGGTCTCAAGAACAGTCTTCATGCAGAAGCCTCCTCATAGGAAGATATCGCTGGAGAGGTCTCCTCAGCTTCCTCAGATTCAGTGTGCATCTCCAAACGTCGCCGTCGTGAAGGCCACATTCCCTCTGGTCGTAGGATCATCATGACAACGAGCAAGGCTCCAAACAGAATGATACGGAAAGACTGAAATTCACGAAGAACCTCAGGGATGCCCTTTAAGGCAAACGCGCCGAGAATCACTCCTGGGATACTTCCCATTCCGCCGACAATGACTACTGCGAGCACATTGATTGAGACAAGAAGGGCGTAATCCTGCGGATTCGTAAACTGATTTCTGGCAGAGAACATCGCTCCACCCAGCCCGGCAAAAGCAGCACCGATCCCAAATGCGAGCAGTTTATACCGAAGAGTGTTGATCCCCATTGCCAGTGCTACTGTCTCGTCCTCGCGCATGGCAACCCATGCTCGCCCGATGCGCGAGTTCTGTAGACGCGAAGTGACGAAGATTACCAGGGCAACCCCGGCAAGAAGCAGATACACAAACTCGCGCCCGCCAACTGTAAGACCAAAGATGCGGGGAAGGGGGATGCCAGTAATCCCTTCAGGGCCTCCTGTGAACCAGGTTAAAGCATCGCTACCAGCCAAGATGCGAATGATCTCCCCAAATCCAAGAGTAACAATCGCCAGATAGTCACCGCGAAGTCTCAGGACAGGGACACCCAGTAGCACTCCAGCTGTTGCCGCCAGCACAACGCCAAGAGGTACTACTGCCCAGAAATTCAAAACAAGTGGGTTTGTTTGCGAAGTGGTTAGCAGAGCTACGGTATAAGCTCCAACAGCAAAGAAGGCCACATAGCCAAGGTCAAGTAGCCCGGCCAGCCCTACTACAATGTTTAGTCCAAGGCCAAGCAAAACATAAATCATGACGGTGCCGAGTGTATAGTTGGCTGCCTGGTTAAGCTGCGTTGGAAGCCATAGCATGACCCCGATTAGAAGTACATAAACGCCGATTTGCGAGGCGGGATGCTTTTGCACAGCGCGCAGCGCCGGGAGAG
>JAHEME010000738.1 GCA_024643825.1 Chloroflexota bacterium
GCGTATCCGGAAGTCTACCATCAGGGCTGTAGGAATCATCGGGATTCTCGCCATTCTGGTTGTTGCGGTGGGGATCGTCATGGCGGCGGGCGGCGCGAGCATTGCGACTACCCCGCTCCGAGTTCAGGAATCGGTGTACCGGGACCTGGACTTTGACGGCGTTCACGACCCGGAAGAACTGATCGGGGTATTTGATGTGTACGACGGCAACCAGCCGATTGATTTTAGCTGGACGGCCTACCCGTTCTCATCTGGCGTGAATGGCTCTTATCGTGTGTCGCTGATTCAGAACACGACCCCGCTGGAAGACAATGCAACGTGGTCAGAGGTGGTGATCGGTCATCACTGGGCCAGCAACTCCAACGGCACGAACTACGTCATGGGGCCGTTTGATCACAACACAGTTTGTACCGACTGCCCCAGCCACTTCCTGATCGTGCCCGAAACGTACGTGCAGGTCTACAACGCAGCCGCCGACCGCTATGACTACGAGTATACGCCCGTCGCGGCGGCGCTGGGCGGCGCGGTCGCCAGCAATCTGGAAGAGTCAGACGACTTCATCATCGAAATCTTCTACGTCGCGCCAGAGGAGACTTGCAAAGGCGGCTCACCGAACTGCGTGCAAGCTTGCCAGAGTTATGACCAATGTGTCTCGTCATGCAAGGCAGCCCCAGGCTGCAACGTGAATACTGCGTGCCTTGGGCCGACTCAATGCCTGGCGGCCTGCTCGAATGGCGAGTTCAACAAGTGCGGCGGCGGTGGCGGCGGTGATGCCTGCTTCGACGCATGGCTGATCTTCTGTGATCTGACCACTGGAAACCTGGACGAATACTATACATGTGTGTCCAACTATGCATCTTTGGCAGGCCCGGATTGGTGCGAGTCGTGCATACCCAATCCCTCTGCCTGTGCAGATTAAGTAGCTACAGAAAGAACACAAACGCCCCGGTTTTCGCCGGGGCGTTTTGCTTGTGTGTGCCATCGCCCCCACCACCTCAACCCGGGCCGACCGCCCCCGCCCCACCCCGTCCACCTTCAGTGGACGTTTACGTGTAGCCCGATAATTCGATTGTCGGGTGAGCGCACCCCCTCAATCTCCCCAACTCGACACGAGACGATCTCCCATTCGCATCTACCGGGGATCGGGTCTACAATATTCCAACATTCGATGAACATTACCGCACTTGACCCCACCACAGACAAGACCGCCTGGGCTGACCTTCTGGCGGCTTCATTTGAACGCCCACAACAGGCCATGATCCGCCTGCTGGAGTATCTGCTCACCTGGTATCCGCTGATCGCCTTCGGCGCATGGGAGGGCGACCGCCTGCTGGGGCAGTATAGCTGCCTGCTGCGAGAAGTCTCCGTGCCGGGCTGCGATCACCCCGTCAAAGTGGGGATGAGCATCAACATGGCGGTGCGCCCGGAAGCACGCGGACGCGGGCTGGTTAAGCACATGGCGGCCCCCGTCTACGAGTCGGTGCGCGCCGCCGGAGCGATTGCCGGGGTCGGGTTCTCCAATCCGGCGGGCGTCTCCGTCGATCAGCACAGCCGAGCCTACGGCTATCACATCCTCGGTCAGATGGTCAACACGGTGACGCTGCTATCGGGAAGCTCCTCCGCGTGCCCTGCGATCGTGAGCGACGAATGGCCCGTCGAGTCGTTTCAGACGACAGGGAATAACTGTCTGATCCACTTCGCGGATGACATCACCGGGCTGCGCCATCAGTTCGTTCACCACCCCTCGCACACCTTTCACTATGCCACCGCCCATGAGGGGATCGTGATCTTCGATACGGTGCAGCATGGCCCCATCGGGGAGGCATCGGTGCTGGGCTGGGCCGGGCCGGATCACCCCGCGCTGCTGAAGTCGTTTGTCAGCGCGGTACGCCAACGCGGGATCGGCGCACTACGGGCGGTGATCACCCCGGCGCTGATCGAATTATTCCGTCCGATGGGGACGTTCGTTCGCGTTCCTTTCAGCCATAATCCGTACTATCTCACGGTGAAACCGCTGGATGAGTCCGGCGAGGCGCTGCTGGACTTCGACCAGTGGGCGTGTACCGGGGGTCACATCCTCTGATGGCGCGCCCGCTGGAAGGCATCACCGTCCTCGATTTCACCCGCATCTACAGCGGGCCGCTGATGACGCTGATCCTCTCCGACCTGGGTGCGCGCGTGATCAAGGTCGAACACCCCGACGGCGGCGACGACAGCCGCACGTTTGGCCCCCTTCGACTGCTTCCCCGCGTGCGACGGCTGGGTGGTGGTCGGCATCGG
>JAHEME010000739.1 GCA_024643825.1 Chloroflexota bacterium
CAGGACGAATTCACGTTCACGTTCCTCGCCAGCCATGTGCCGGAGGTTCTGCCCCGCTTTCATGAGATCGGTACGGTCGTGTACCTCGGTCAGGACTACCCACGCATCCTGCGCTATCTGCGCGATCAGCGTGTTGATCTGGTGCAGTACGCGAACCTGCGTCTGTATGCAGATGCGGCTCTCGGAGCCGGGGTTCCGGTGGTCATCGAGCGTACGGATGGGCTGCGCGGCGGGGCGGGCCTGCGATCCAAAGCCGGATTGAACGCGGTGATCGCCTCCACGCGCGGCACGGTAGAGCCGCTTGCCCGGCTGATCGCCCGTGAGAAGATCACGGTGATCTATAACGGCATCGACGCAAGTCAGTTTGATGCTACCCCGCCGGATCGCCTCGGCTTCCCTGATGAGGACATCTTGATCGGGCGCGTATCGCGCTTTGCCGAAGGCAAGAATCTCGGCCTGCTGATCGAGGCGATGCGAACACTGCATCCGCACTATCCACAGGCGAAGTTGGTGCTCGTAGGTGGCAACTCGAAGATGCCCACAGCTACCGATTATGACTCGGTGCTGCGCCAACAGGCCGCCGGGCTGGAAGCGTGTATCCATTTTACGGGGTACGTTGAAGACCCCACCGCGATCATCCGGGGCTTTGACATTGGGACGTGTGTCTCCCGCCCTAACAACGAGGGTATCCCAAACTCCCTGCTCGAATCGATGGCCTGCGGACAGCCCGTGATCGGGACTCGCGTCGATGACCTCCCGGAGATCATCACCGATGGCGAGAATGGCTTTTTGATTGAGGATAACAGCGTCGAGCAGCTAACCACCGCCCTTACCCGGTTGATCGAGGATGCCGCGGCGATCATCCCGCCCTGGCTCACGCTGCTCATCAAACGAGTGCGCGGCAAGCTCCGATTGCTGTGGCGATCTCTGGGATCGTGACGGCACGATGGATTGCCACCATCTGCCGACTGTAGTACATTCTGCGCCGCAACCATCCATGTTAAATTATATGTAGGAAAAGCCATGTCGTTTCTATCAAAGTTGACCACGTCCCTGGGCTTCCGCATCAACCAGGCAGCGCACACCCTCTTCTACCCAACCCTCGCGCGAAGGGCACAGAAGCAGTTGACCAGTGTGGATCAGGCGTATGTTGATGCCCACGACGGAACGATCACCTACTTTGGCGAAGCAGAGTCAAGAACATTCCCACCGCCGATCTACGAACCTCCACACGGCTCCGACCGGGTAGAACGCGTGGTTGGAGACCATCAGTGGGATCAACCGTATGTAGCCCTCGTCCATGAGGTTGTGATCGCCAACGCCCGCAATGCGGAGCGCACCGCCAACCCGTTTGGGCGCACCCGTGAGGGGCACATTCTGGAACAAACCACCCATGCTGGCCGCTTTCTCAAACGTGAATTGGCGATGCCGTTCCGTCTGGACGAGATGTACCGTATCGCATCCAACCATCCGTGGCGCACCCAGAAACAGGCACAGCACATCGACCTTGCCTCTTCACTGGCCTATGAGCCGCACCACAATTTCTATCACTGGATGATCGATGCCCTGCCGCGTCTGGAAGGGCTAACCGTATGGGAAGCGCAAACCGGGGAGCAGGCCGCCCTGCTGGTAGGCGAAGCGATCAACGACCGTCAGATTCGAAGCCTGGAGATGCTGGGGTTTAGTCAGGATCGATTGGTGCCCCTGGGCCCAGGGGGCGCCTATATCGAACGGCTCGTTGTGCCGTCCTTCCGCAACGGGGGATTTCTCCCCATGCCTTCGGCGCTGAAGTGGCTCCGAGAGCAAATGCTGGCAAACTTACCAGCGGATGCTTCGCCGGGGGCCGCCGCACCCTACCGATATGTCACCCGGCGCAGGGCATCCCGCCGCCGCATCCTGAACGAAGACGCCGTACTCGGCATTATGGAGCCGCTGGAATTTCAGGTGGTTGAGGCTGAGAACATCCCCACGCTGGACGAAGCAATCGCTTTGTTCCGGGGAGCAAAGGTCATCGCCGGGCCGATGGGCGCAGGGCTGGTGAACATGATCTTCGCCGAGTCCGCTGTTATCCTCGATCTCGCTCCGGCAAAGAAGCAGATGAATCACGCTTATTATGGGTTAGCCAATGCGCTCGGCTTCCCCTACGCCTATCTGAGTGCCACCGAGATTCTCCCGGAAGAAGACTTCCTGGTCGATCTCGATCTGCTCCAACAGGCGCTCGACGTCGTGATGCGGGCCGCAAATCCCTGATCGGTCATATGCGTGACCGCAGATCGGG
>JAHEME010000740.1 GCA_024643825.1 Chloroflexota bacterium
GGCCGTCAACCATCTTGATCCGAAATGGAGCAGCCTGATTGACCGGTCATGGGCCAGACGATCCAATGCTGCCAACACGATCCACCTCCCCGCCGATCCCGCCGACTTCGAGGAGACGCTGGCCTTCATCCGCTTCTGTATGGAGCAGAGTCAACTCACCTCGCCTTGAGGTGGATAGTAGACCTCCACCTCGGCGATAGCGAAGGTCAGGCGGGGCATGATCGCCAGCCGCCAGGCTGGGTATCCGCAGGAAGGCCAACCAGCCTACACGAAACTCTCACATCCAGCGCATGGAATCTCAGTGACGAGCCGCTACAATCTGTTCTTGACATTGTGTCGAAGCAACTGATCAAGAGGAGTGGAGAAGATTCATGCAAAGACGACCTGTACTCACTGCTGCCGGGGTGCTGCTGGCGGCTCTGGTGCTCGCGGCCTGTGGGGGCGCTGCGCAGACCGGGGTCGCCCCGCTGCCCTCCGGGGAGCAGACGCCCGTCAGCGGCATACAGCCGCCTGAGAGCGCGGCTCCTGTCACAACCGAAGAGGCGGCTGCACCCGTTGAAGTTCCTGTCGCCGGAAATGAATACGTCATCATCCCGGATCAATCCGAGGTGCGGTTCATTGCCCATGAGATTCTGCTGGGCGCACCAAAAACGGTGATCGGGGCAACCAACGGAGTCAGCGGATCGATCAACGTGGACTATGCGAACCCGGCGGGTGTCTCGCTATCGCCCATTGTGATCGACATGACCGGGCTGGCGACGGATGATCCAAAGCGGACGCGCACCATGCACGAGTCGATCCTTCAGACGGGAACATATCCGACGGCTGAATTCGTTGCGACGAGTTTCTCTGGACTGCCCGCGAGTGTGACTATCGGGCAGCCATTCGACTTCACGATCACGGGTAATCTGACGATTCATGGGACGACGCAGGAAGTCACCTTCGATGCGACCGTGACGCCAGTATCCGATACACGGTTGGAAGGCACAGCCTCGTATTCGACGACGTATCAGGAATTTGGCGTGCAGATTCTACGGCTGCCGCCGCAGGTGGCCTCGGTTGAGGACCAGATCACGCTGGAGATCGACTTCGTCGCAGAGAAGTAACCGACCAAAACCAAAACGAAGCCCCCTCACTGCGGATGCGGTGAGGGGGCTTATGATTCATACCGAGACTAGAGTCTTGTGCGGAGTATACAGGTTATCGGCGAAACATCAGTATCCGTTGAATCTGTTGCCGCAATGCCGCTTTGATCACTGTGGGGCGCAGCATCTTCCACTCATCGCGCGCAGCAGAGTTGTCGCGATCCAACTCCATCTCTTCCATCTCACGCGGGGGCGCATACTGCTCATGGATGTACAGCGCCGCGATGCGATCAATGTGCGCTTCACCCTCCGGGAGGCTCCATCCGAGCTTGTTGGCCCGTTCGGTGGGGGTTGCGCCATCTTCCAGGAGAACGCCCACCAGCGGCGCGAACAGATTCAATCGCGCATAACTGCGTGAAATGTCGCTAAGGCTGCTCATGCCACGCTGTTCCAGGAACACCCACGTACCCGCCACGCCAACCGCGATCAGCAACACCAGCACCACCAGCCACCATACGATGGGTGGGATGTGAAAATTCTGGATGGATTGCAGCAGGGTTTGCGGGGCCTCGGTTGGAATATCGGTCGAGTCCAGGCCCGCGTCCGGTGACTGCCGATTCGGGTCATTCTCTCCGCCATCGGGATTCTGCGAACGAGGATCGGCGGGGAAGCCCAGCCCCGCCGAAGAGACGGCAGGCCGCACAATCGGGTCGATGGAGGCCGTCGGCTCAAACTCGATCCAGCCATAGCCGGGGAAGTAGGCTTCCACCCAGCTATGCGCATCCGATTCGGCGACGCGGAACGCGCCGAGAGTCGAATCGCGGGTGCCCTGCGCAAATCCCGCCGCCACCCGCGCAGGAATACCCAGCGAACGCAACATCACCACCATCGAACCGGAGTAGTAATTGCAGTAGCCTTCCTTGCTCTCAAACAGGACGTAATCGACTGGCTCCTGACCTGCGGGGACGGGAGCCACCGCCTGATTGTAGGTGATGTTTGCACGAAGCCAGCCTTCCACGGCGCGTGCCTGTTCGTAGGGGTCGTCGTAAGGGGCGGCGATGCTCTCCGCAAGGGCGCGTGTACGCGGCGTGATCGAATCGGGCAGCGCCAGATAGCGATCCTTGACCCATGCCGGATAGTTCTCCCCGGCAGCGCGCAGGCTGGCTTCGTCAGCGATGCTCATCGCCGA
>JAHEME010000101.1 GCA_024643825.1 Chloroflexota bacterium
ATAATAGAGTGGTCACGTACACCTAATACAGTTCCACTGATGGATGCGATCATAGCTACTCTCACAAAGGAATTTTCTGACACCAATGATACTTGCTTTTGACTCAACAGCCCATTGAAATGTCATCCTGTTCATCTTCACAGACAACCGTGTGGAGACCCAGCGATTATTGGGATGCGATTTTGGCCATCGATAGAACTCTCCGGTTCTCGAAATCAGATAAGAGCCGATTGGGCGTTGCGCGGAGAGTTGAGGGTAGTTACACTCAGGGCGAAAAACCGATGCAAGGGAGAAGTGCATGGCGCAGCAGTTCAATTATGGTGGGCAGGCAGTTATTGAAGGAGTCATGATGCGGGGAAGCCGCCATCTGGCGGTTGCTGTTCGAGACCCGAATGGCAACATTGTATTCCACGAAAAGGAAATTACCTCTTCACTATACAATGGTGCGTGGAGTCGGGTTCCCTTTGTGCGCGGATTGGGACTTTTATGGGATTCGGTTGGGCTGGGCGTCCGAGCGTTGAATTTTTCGGCGGACATCGCTATGGGTGAGGAAGCAGAGTTCAGCGGGCCTATCGCCTGGGGAACGATGGCAATCTCCTTTGCGCTGGCAATCGGGTTGTTCTTCTTACTCCCGGCGGCAGCCGCAGATGGTGCTCACGCGCTCACTGGTATCGAATCACCCCTGGTGGGCAATCTATTCGAGGGGCTTATTCGACTGGCATTAATTATTGGCTATATGTGGGCTATCGGGCACATTCCCGATATCAAGAGGCTGTTCGGCTATCATGGGGCGGAACACAAAGCCATCAATGCTTATGAAGCCGGAGCGCCCCTCACACCGGAGTCTGTGGCCCGGTTCCCACTTGAGCACCCACGCTGCGGTACAGGGTTTCTTCTGGTCGTTGTTGTGATCTCTGTACTGGTCTTCTCATTTCTTGGGCGGCCTTCACTGGTGATACGCCTTGCTTCCCGCATTGTATTGATCCCGGTGGTTGCAGGCATTGCCTATGAGTACATCCGGCTACTTGCCAGAAACCTTGAAAACCCGATTGCCCGGATTCTGGTGCGACCACAACTTGCCCTTCAGCGGCTCACAACGCAGGAACCGTCCCTGGATATGGTTGAAGTGAGCATCGCAGCTCTGGAACGCGTTCTGAATGCCGAGCAAATTCCAGTGGCTGTGAACACTGGCGAAACTGCTCCTACCCAGATCTGATGGAATTGCTTGTTGGTTCCCTCGTCCGCCTGGCGGCTATTCAGCGTGAAGACCTCCTAATCTATACACGCTGGTTCCGTGACTATGAAGTCCAACGGTTCTTGATGCCTGATGTATTAACCCCCCAGACAGAAGAAGCTGAGGCTGCATGGTACGAACGTGCGTCATTGAGCACTGAGAGTTACACTTTTGGAATTCGCACGCTCACAGACGATCATGTGATTGGCAACTGCTCTCTTTTCGAGATCAGCAACAAGAATCGTGTGGCAACATTTGGCATCGTAGTAGGTGACAAGGAGTATTGGGGCAAGGGTTACGGGGCAGATGCAACGCGCGTCATGGTGCACTTCGCTTTCAGTGAAGCGAATCTGAATCGAGTCCAACTTGAGGTGTATGCATTCAATGCAAGGGCAATACGTGCCTATGAAAAAGTTGGCTTCGTTCATGAGGGAACACGGCGCGCTGCCCTATTTCGTGAGGGTGTTTACCATGATATTCATATGATGGCGATCTTGCGTGATGAGTGGCTTTTGTCCAATTCATAGACTGATAGTTTTGGCATCACATGCTGCGCGTGATAAAATGCACGTGCTGTGAAATATGTGCCTGTCCCTTCCTGATGTGAGAGGTTCCTGTGACAAAGTTAGCAAAGCAATTCGCTTGGATTTTCTTCCTAGGGTTTGCGATCTTTGCGGTCGCGATTGGCTTCGGACAGATGTCAGGCGATGTGTTTAGTAACAATCCCTCGCTATTTTCGCTTCGCTATCTTGGCGCAGGATTGATGGCGGCTGGAGCCGCCCTGTGGATTTCAACACGCCGCAGCGAAGCCGGAAAACCGGGGCTTACGACGCTGATTGGCATGCTGGTTACGTTGGCCATTGTGCTGCTGGTAGTCGCAGCTATTTTCACCAATGCCGCGTCTTACTTCTCACCAGCGGGATTGGGCTTTGCTGCCAGTGCAATGGTAGTAGGAATTCTAGCAATGCTCGTATCACCCGCCTTTCCACAACCACTAACAGCATCCTGGCCTGGCCCGGCAGCGCCGGGAACCTTGCCTGAAACTCATTCCAATCATAGTGTCCATGCGCCGGAAGTTGATATGCCGGGTTCAGAATCAGAGTCTGACGATCTGACCAAGATCGAAGGCATTGGCCCAAAGATACAGGGAATTCTGCATAGCGCTGGCATTACAAGCTACGCATCTCTAGCGCAGAAGACACCTGACGATCTGCGTGAGGCCCTCAAGAATGCGAACTTTTCTGCACCAGCCGATCCGTCCTCATGGCCCGCACAGGCGGCTCTGGCCAACAAGAGTGATTGGGCCGCCCTGAAAGCGATGGCAGATAGTCTGCAAGGCGGCAGGGCCGTATCGTAACTTCCTCTCACGGGAAATGGCACATACCTGCCTGCGGGGCAGGTTGTGCCTCCCTTCATTCACTCTCCTCTACTCTTCTTCGGAGGCTTCAACCATGAGAAAGAAAGTCACAATTATCGGTGCTGGCAACGTCGGAGCGACGGCAGCACACTGGATTGCCGCACGCCAGCTTGCTGATGTCGTGCTCGTCGATATTGTCGAAGGGCTACCCCAGGGTAAAGCCCTTGACCTGGCTGAGTCTGGTCCGGTGGAAGGTTTCGACCTATCAATCATAGGCACGAACGATTATGCGGATACGGCGAATTCCGACGTGTGCATCGTAACAGCTGGGAAGCCACGTAAGAAAGATCCGGTTACAGGTCAGTATCCAAGCCGTGATGAGCTTGTGAAAATAAATCAGGGGATTGTTGGCGATGTAATTCGAGCATTTGCCAAACATTCCCCCAATGCGATCCTTGTCGTTGTTTCCAATCCATTGGATGCAATGTGCCATGTCGCCCTACATGAAAGTGGATTCCCATCCCATCGCGTCATAGGTCAGGCCGGGGCGCTTGACACGGCGCGTTACAAGACCTTCATCGCGATGGAGCTTGGAGTCTCCGTCAAAGATGTTCATGGGATTGTTCTGGGTGGGCATGGAGATGAGATGGTTCCCCTACCTGATCATACATCAGTATCCGGCATTCCAGTGCTGGAACTAATGCCACGTGAGAAGCTCGACGCGATCATTGCACGAACCCGTAAGGGAGGCGGTGAGATTGTAGGTTTGCTCGGATACAGCGGTTACTATGCGCCAGCTTCGGCAACCGTCAGCATGGTAGAAGCCATCATTCTGGACCAGAAGAGAGTAATCCCGTCTGCTGTTCTTCTCAAAGGCGAGTACGGATATTCCGATCTGTATCTGGGAGTCCCGGCGGTGCTTGGCGCTAACGGAATAGAGCGCATCATAGAAATGAAGCTCACCGATGGTGAAAAAGCTATGCTTGAAGTCTCAGCAACAGCAGTACGAAACGTGGTGGGGGTACTGGGCTACTAGCCTCTCACTGTCTGATGTAGCATGATGAAATCACGCCCACCATGTGCTGCTAGCAGACAAGTGGGCGTGATTCTTGTTGGGAGGTTTTCTTGAATCGTGCTGTCGATCTTGTTGAGGGTCGCGCCTACGTAGTAACCGATCTGCATGGGGAATGGGGCGCGTACGTTCGCTACCGCGATCACTTTCTCGACTTGCTCGAACGCGGCGATGCAGACATCCTGATCTTCCTTGGCGACCTGATCCACGGATATGGGTCAGAGGCAGCCGACTCTTCCCTGGCAATGTTATGGGATGTGATGGAGTTGCAGGAAAATCTTGGCTCTGATCGGGTGATAATGCTGCTTGGCAACCACGAACTTCCCCATATCTACGGAGTCTCTTTATCCAAGGGAGATCAAAGCTTTACCCCCCGCTTTGAGCATGCTCTTGGGGAGTATCGTGACACATTGTTGCAATTTCTAAAGGCACTCCCCTTCTTGGTGCGCACCAAAGCAGGGATCATGCTGACTCATGCGGGCGCATCCACCCGGACAGCCTCTGAAAAATCTGCCGAGATGCTGCTGGCGTTCTCTCACGAGGAGTTCCTTGCGGAAGTCGATCTGCTTCTTGCTCGCAATGACGTAATGGAATTCATTTCGCAGCAGTTGGAGATGTCGGAGGAAGAGTATAATCGGAAGTCATGGGAGCTTCTGGCCGTTTCAAGCGAGAACGATCCTCGCTACCTTGACCTTCTACGCGGGTTTATCGCCACCAGTCTGGAACCAGAATGGCCTACTCTGTGGGACTTCTTTTTCACTCAATGCGAGCAAGCACGTGAAAATACTCCTTACCCCACTATACTTGGTAGATTTCTCTCCTCCTATTCAGATCAGAATCAAATTCAATCGGTGTTGGTAACGGGGCACATCCAGGTGGGGGGCGGTGTTTCTGTTATTGCCCAACAGCAGGTAAGGCTTGCAAGCTGGTCTCACGCCATTCCGCGTACGGCGGCGTCCTATCTTCTTTTTGATACAGCTAGGCCCCTTGCATCCGCCCACGATTTACTGAAATGTGTGTATCCGATGCCGTAAAGTACACTACCCTCCATTCGACAGCGTGTTCAGCTGCTCGCGGCAAGTACATGCTTCACGGTACTCATCGCCTTCTACAAACGAACCGTCATATTCAGTACCAAATGAATACGCTTGCCATCCATTGAAATTCAATGATGGAGCAGGAGACTCCAGCATACACTGGGTACAATCTGCGGCCATCCATTCCCCGTTGTAGCGCCGCGCAATATGGAGATGGGTTGCATAGCTCACGCCACCTTCGCATGCAGGATGGCCGATAGGGTCACCTGCCTTCACGCGCTGCCCCGCTACAACCTTTCGATCCTCTGATGTAAGATGGAGGTAGAACACCGTCCATCCCGTCCCCTCAAACCCATCACCATCCAGATCAAGAATCACGACACCAAATTCGTTGCGAGCAATGACCCCGTCGGCAACAGCACGAGCATACCCGGGAGACGGCTCACAACCTTGAAGGGCCGCTCCCGTAACAAAATCAACGGCAGCCCAGGCACTGCCCGAACCCCATGCCCCATGAGGACCACCTGTGTAATACCATGTCTCGTCGCTCGCCCACGGGAAGACCATTGGCGGCTGTGTCAGATCTCTCGGAATCAGCGGCTCGACGGCACCACGAAATGGATCGCCGAACAAGGCAACGTAGGTTGCGAAGAAACCTGAATAGCTGGTGGCATTCTGCCAGCTTTCAAGAGTACGAGTCTGGGAGAGCCATACCTGCACTCCGGCGGTTCCAGCATTCAGGGTGGGATCAAGCCCGGCCCTGGCTCCATCGGCGAGCAAGGTGGCCGTCATTCCTCGTTGACGCCAGCCGTAGTACCCTGTATTCATCAATTTGGCTGCCCAATCTAACTGACGATACAGACCGTACGTTTGCGCTGGCTGATCCGTATAGTTCATAGGATACAGAATGGAAGATGGTTCTAGAGAAGCCTGAGTCAACCAATGAGACTCGTATTCCAGCGCCGCCAGCAACAATCGAGTACTAACGCTCTGTTCTAGGCCGACGCGCTCAACAATCTGGGGCCCAGTCCATGTCCGGCCATTTAGCTCTTCTGTATAGCTTTCGAGATACCCTCCACGACCTTTCAAATACTCTTCTACGCGAAACCCTCGAAGATTAGGGCCATACACAAGCTCACCATCCGGGATGATCTTGAACGGTGGGCCAAATGCCTGCACAGCCTGGGGAATTGTGAGAGTCTGTCCCGGATAGATCAGTACGTTCTCATCAGGGAATCCGTTGGCAGCAACTAGACTATCCAGAGACACCCCAAAACGCTGACTGATCAGATTCAGAGTATCACCACTCAGCACTACATAGACTTGATCCTGACCAACATCGACCACAACCTGACGCGTTGGATTCGGTGTAGGAATGAACGTTGGCGTCGCGTCGATCCCTGTCGATCCCCCGTCGTTTCCAACCAGAGGCGGAAGATTACCTCCGCCGACATCATTAGGGAATACTCCATTGGCCGGGGTTGCCGTGATCAGAATGATGGTATCACGCGGGGGCCGGCACCCAGAAACGCCTGCTGCCACCAGCAGGATTCCGAGCAGTTGCAGTCCAATAAGAGAGTGCTGAAGTTTCCTAGATTTCAACCACCGCACCTCTCAACCACCAGATAGTCCTGCCATGATCGTCTTCAATAGTCTCTGGGGATTTGGTAGACCCACACCGATAGTCCACAATCAGAAGTAGACTGTACGCACTATGGTGATCAGAATGAGTTACACCCGGCGATTCTAATTCCAATGTTGGGGTTGTACAAACCACTTCCGTATCTAAAAAGCATCTTATTCCTGACTCAATTGCTGATAGCGAATGTGATGCCAATGAGTGATTGCTACTGCTAACGCATCCGCAGCATCATCTGGTTTAGGGATTTCGTCCAGCCGCAGCAGCAAGCGTACCATCTCTTGAACCTGAAGTTTCGGGGCATTACCATATCCAGCGACGGCCTGCTTGATCGTCGCAGGTGTGTATTCGCTAATAGGAATCCCGCAATCCGCCAGCGCCAGCATCGTCACCCCTCGTGCCTGGCCCACGGCCATGGCCGTGGTTACATTCTTCCCAAACAGGAGCTTTTCGATAGCGGCACTCGCAGGCTCGTACCGTTCAACAACGTCTTTGACCTCGCGGTATACTTGCTGGAGCCGCGTCTCGAGAGGCGTATGCGCTGGCGTTGAGACGACCCCATAGGCGACTGCCCCCAGGTCACCATCCTCTTGCTCTCGAACAAATCCGTAGCCCGTGATCGCAATTCCAGGGTCAATTCCCAACACAATCATCACCACATCTCCACAAAAACAGGCGGACGCTTCGCGCGATCCGCCTGTTTAGACTGGCTCGTAAAAATCTTGTTAGTTCGCAGATTCGAAGCTAGCTACGAGATCATCGGTCACATTGAGATTAGAGTACACCGTTTGCGTATCGTCGAGATCCTCTAGCATTTCAATGATTGCCATGACTTTGGCCCCGGAGTCGGGTTCCATGTCGAGGGGAGTTTTTGCCACCCATTCGAGCCGCGCATCTTCCACCTCAATGTCAGCGGCTTTCAACGCTTCCTCGACGGATTGCAATGACTCGCGCGGGGTGTAGATTTCAATGAATTCATCATCCTCGACTACATCGTCTGCTCCCGCCTCTGCAGCTGTCATGAACACAGAGTCAAATTCATGATCGCCTGCAGGGAACCCAATGTAACCCTTCTGCTCAAACTGCCAGGCCACTGAACCCGGCTCGGCCATGTTGCCGCCATACTTGTTGAGGACATGCTTAATCTCAGAAAGTGTACGGTTTCGATTATCTGTGAACACATGAATGATCAAGGCAATGCCACTGGGGCCATAGGCCTCATACATCACCTCTTCAATCTCAACCCCGTCTTTTTCCTCCCCGGTTCCACGGCGGATGGCTCGCTCGATGTTATCTTTTGGCATGTTTTCTGCTCGTGCTCGGTCTACGGCGAGGCGAAGACGGAAGTTTGCATCCACATTGCCGCCACCCTCGCGTGCAGCCAGCGTGACCTCGCGGCCAAGGCGAGTGAATATCTTTCCCCGCTTTGCATCATTTGCGCCTTTTTTGCGCTTAATTGTTGACCACTTGCTATGTCCAGACATACCTATTCCTTATCAGGAGCGTATTTCCATTCCCCGCGTGGGAGCAACTGGCGGAGACTTTGAACCATCTAGTAGCCATTATACCATGTGCCAGATCGCCCATACAAGGGTAAATCGTCACGGGAATCCCCTCGTTTCCAGAGGATGTTTTGCGAAATCTTCATGACTTTTTCACAGACGTATCCGAGAGTTCTGTGCTAGAATGACCTTGGACTCTTTTATAGAGTTCTCATCCCTATCCTCACCCCAGAAGTGCGCGGCAGATATGACCCCCCATCATACCTGAGTACCGCGCACTTCACCTTTTTCCCTGTTATGTGGGACTACCAGCGCCCCAACCGAGCGATAAGAACCAGAACCAGGATTGGAGTGAGGACAGCTCCAGGTGCCCCAAGCACGAGACTTCCGACATACACCGGGGCCA
>JAHEME010000741.1 GCA_024643825.1 Chloroflexota bacterium
TTTTACTATGACTGTTGGCAGCGCATTTGGCAAGATGTCTTCAAAGATAATGCGAATGGATGACTTACCAAGGCTGCGACTTGCCTCAACAAATTGCTCTTGTTTCAGTGAGACGACGAGTCCGTCGATAAGTTCAGTATACCATGGCCACCAGGCCAACGTGACCACTAGTGCTGCGATGCCAATGTCAGGCTTGAATGCTGTCACCGCCACCAGCGCTAGAATCAAAGGGGGGATCGTTATGAAGACACGAGACACTGACAAAATAACACTTCTCAGTTTGCCTCCTTTGAATCCGGCTATCAGCCCGATCGGTAGCCCTACAAGTACTACCAAGGCTTGAACACCTATTCCTACGATTAGATCAACCCGGGCCCCGAAAATCACCCGAGTAAATACATCACGTCCAGCGTCATCAGTCCCAAACGGATGCGTTGATGAGGGTGGTTGGAATGCGTTTGGGAAGTTCGTCGCGAAAGAAGTAGCATCGCCGGGGAAAGGCGTGATCCATGGCGCGAGCACTGCAAATAACAGCAAAGTGACTATGATGAGTAACCCGACCATAGACAGAGCGTTCTTTCTGAATCGGTAGAGCCCCTTCCGAAGCTCATACCTGCGACGAGACTCTGGCTTGACCGTAGGCGATTTCATCTACCTTCCCTCACCGAATCTAACTCTCGGGTCGAGGTAGCCGCGGAGCACTTCCAATGCGAATGTCACGACGACTATGGCGATGCCCACAACAAGGACGGAAGCAGTGATTGCGTTCAGATCTTTCCAGAGAATTGAAGTAACTAGGTAAAGCCCCATACCTGGCCATGAAAACACTGCCTCGACGACCACTGCTCCCGCAAACGCATATGCGAAGCTTAACGCTATTATGGTGAGAGTTGCGTTGAATGCGTTCTTCAACATGTACTTGTACTGTATGATCCCTCTCGGTAGGCCGTAAGCTTTCAATAACGTGGTGTAGTCCTTGTTCAACTCCTCTATCATGCTTGTCCGTGTCAGCCTGCTGATGTTGGCAATTTGCGGAAAGGCCAACACAAAAGCTGGCAGAAGTATATGCCATGACGCGTTCCAGAAGACAGGCCAATTCGCTGTTAACAGGCTGTCCACAAGGTACATACCTGTAACTCTTACGGGCGCAGTCATCTGCATATCTAATCTCCCCGTAATGGGCAGCAGTTTCAACCATGATGCGAGCACGATCTGGAGAATTATCCCGCTCCAAAACTGAGGGAGAGACAACCCAGCCAATGACAGCAGCCTGTCAACATGGTCCTCCCACTTGTCCTTGTTCATGGCGGACACGACTCCGAGTGGAACCGCCACCAGAATTGCAAAGATCATTGAAACGATTGTGAGCTCGAGGGTCGCAGGCAAATATCGGGATATGTCATAGAATACGTCAACTCTTGTCCTGATCGACACGCCCCATGTGCCGACCACAAATCCTCTCATGAAATTAAAGTATTGAATGTATATGGGTTGATCCAGACCCCATATGTTCCTTAGTTGCTCCACCTGTTCCTGCGTAGCATTTGGCCCCAAAGCCAACCGCGCCGGATCGCCAGGTAGTGAACGAGATAGAATAAACATCAAAATTGAAATGCCTAAGAGGATACCTGAGAACATCATAGCCCTGCTAGCTACGAATTTCTTGAAACTCAAGGGACTGCCCCGTTGTGAACAGATGATTTTGACCCTCGGGGAAGAAAAAGCTAATGCTTACAATCCAGCAGCAAGGATATGCGGGGCAGAAAACGGTCCACATCTAACTTGTCTGTCTGGCTGTGTCCCAACTTGTTTGTCTTTGCCAATCTGCTTCAGAGAGCGTTCAGGTTTCCCTCGAACTGGATTCACTGTAGATTCAACGTAGCTAATCACTAGCCTTGATTTGGATTTGCTACGTTTCTGAGAACAGGTAGGCTACAGGTGACCCAGATTGCACGCACCAGTTGCGGCCATCAGGCCCAGCAATAGTCCACGCCCATATGTATCCGTCAAATGGCATCTCGACCGTTTCAATCATCTCACCGTATGGATTGATGATTTCAGCTATCTCTGTGCCTTTCGGCAACTTGACTCCAGTCTCCACCAACCTGTTAACGAGTCCGCTTCTGTTTGCTCTGACCGAACCCCTCGCAACAAATTGGCCCTTGAGCACGAGCGTCCCGGTCTGAGGGTCTACATCCCCCTGAATCATGCGGAGGGATCGTAGAGTATTCATTATCCCCTTCACACCAATTCGCACTACACCCTGA
>JAHEME010000742.1:0-1341 GCA_024643825.1 Chloroflexota bacterium
CCGAGCTGCTGTGCGCCCAGCCCAAAGACCTAATACAGTGAGGAAAATGACCATCGCTGCGACGGATCCTTCTTCCACACCTTTCAGAACAGAGCCGATTAGTTCAGTAGATGTGGCTGAGAATCCGGTGAGTGCCAGGAAGAAAAGGACAATTCCAAAGATGAACCCGGTTGTCAAGCCATTACGTAGGTGTTGTTGAGTCATACTTTCTCCTCCGAAAGGGCTTCTCCAAGAAGCCCGGATGGGCGGAAGATCAACATGATTACCAGGATAGAAAACCCAATTACGTCTTTCAACTGGAAATCGATGCCAAGAGCGGCGGGGCCGATAGATTCAACGACGCCCAGAAGCGTGCCTCCAACGAGCGCCCCTGTGAGATTGCCGATTCCCCCAAGCACAGCAGCTGTAAAGGCTTTGATCCCAGGTACAAACTCAACAAAGAAATCGACTTGGCCGTTGTGTATGCCCCACATTACACCTGCTGCCCCGGCGAGCAGGCCACTGATGGCAAATGTCCTGCTTATTACTCCGTCGACATCGATGCCCATAAGTGCTGCGGTCTTCTTGTCTTGCGCGACAGCGCGCATAGCTCGCCCAAGCTTCGTGCCTCGCACAACGTATAGCAGAACTCCCAGGAGAATGAGCGAAAGGATAATTGTAAAAATCCCTGTGTAGGTCATCAACACTGGCTTGCTATTGACTATGATCTCGATCCCTGTTCCACGTCTCAATAGGTCTGGATTGTGATATGGTCGTGTTTGCGATCCAAACATTAGTCGAGCCGCTTCTTCGAGAAAAATGGATGCTCCAATGGCACTAATGAGTGGGACGAGGCGCGGCGCTTGCCGCAGTGGGCGATAGGCGACACGCTCCAGCACAATCCCTGCGAGCGTGGACGTAGCCATCCCCGCAATAAATGCAATGACAATAGAAACTACGGGATAAGCGTTCAGGAAATTCAGGCTTGTGCTTGGATTGACGATCCACGCATCCAGACCCTCGAAGACGAAAAATCCCGCAAATGCTCCCAGCATCATGACATCGCCGTGCGCGAAGTTAATCATGAACAGGATGCCATAGACCAGTGTGTACCCGATAGAGATCAAGGCATAGACACTGCCGATGATCAGCCCGGAAATTGCAAACCGCATCCAGATTTCTGGCCCATAAAGCCGCTCAATGAGTAAGACCACAATTAATCGCCACGCCAGGATCACAGCAAACTGTATGGCTAGGGCAACCTGAAATCGCTGATATGAATTCTGCAAGCCGGGAGATGTGGCTATCCAGATCTCATAGAAAATTGCCACTAATACGACTACTGCTGTGATCAATTGAACA
>JAHEME010000742.1:1351-2267 GCA_024643825.1 Chloroflexota bacterium
GGTGTTGTTGAATTCTTAATGAAAGCAATAACTGGGCCAATACTTACAACGGCTAAGGCGACCCACAAGAAGACACGAATCACTACGGAGGAAGTGACACGTGATGTGGCACGTGGCACGGCAGACTGTCCCATGTGTTTCTTCCCTGGTTGCGCGGCGTCGCAAAACGCCTAGATGATAGAGTATCACGATAGGGCAAACTGGCGGGATATGCAAATAAGTCTCATATCCCGCCAGCCATCGCTACTTCACTAGAGATTTCCTACGAACTACTCGTAGGGGACGAACGCACCGTCTGTAACCTCAAATACCGCTGGACCTGTAGCATTGCACTCCCCGACTTCATTGCACGTGATTGTGCCGGTGATGCCAGGGAAGTCCGCAGTTGCACGAACAGCAGCTACGAGGGCGGCGCGTGGGATGTACAAGGTGCCATCTGCACCTTCAATAGCTACTTCCTTTACAGCCGCTGCGAGAACAGCTGAAGCGTCATAGCCAAACCAGGTGAACCCGGAAAGGACGCCTGCTTCGGTTCCGTAGGTTTCCAGATAGCGCGCGTCGAATGCATCCTTGGCAGACGAACCGCTCGGAACGCCCGCAGAGGTTGCGTAGGTACCTTCGGCATTGTCACCACCCAGGTCAATATAGGTGGATCCATACGTTCCATCATCACTGATAAACTTGACGTCACTCAGACCTGCAATTGAGAGGCCGTTTGCCAAGGCCGCTGCCTCGGGAGCATACCCACCAAAGAAGATAGCACCAGGCGGATTCGCTGAGATCGACGTCAGCACGGCGCTGTAATCGGTCTCGCCGGGGGTGATAGCTTCAAAGGCTGTGACGTTTCCGCCCAGTTCCGTGTACGCATCACGAGCGGACTCGGCCAGTCCCTGCCCATATGTCGTGCCGTCATGAA
>JAHEME010000102.1 GCA_024643825.1 Chloroflexota bacterium
GGCAGGTTCTAATTCAGGATATTTGCTGGCTGCCTCGCGGCACACAATGAGGGCCTCGACCTGTTTTGCCTCCCAGAGCTTGTGCATCATGAGGTCACGAGCAGAAGCAGATGCTTTGATCGTCTTCAGAGTACTCTGATCAACTTTGTCTTCGCTGACGAATGCAGCAATCTTTCCAAGCTGGCGGCCCCGGCTGGTCTCTACAATCACATAGTCGCCTGCCTTTAGCTCCGGGTAGGAAGACGAGTCAAAGTGATACAACTTCCCAACTGGATTAAAGCGGATTGCCGCCACCCGCTGTGCAATCTGAACAACCATAGAACCTCTCTTAGCAGCACCTTTCGGCACTGAACATTGCTGACAATGCGAATAGTGTAGACAAGCATCTGACAAACTGCAACCGTAAAACACAAAGGCGATCTTTCAAAGATCGCCTCAAAATGACAAAGAGCCGATTTAATTAATGGTTGTCAGCGGAATCACCTGATCCGTTTGATGGAAGGCTAGCACACTGATGCGGGCTGCCACTTCACTGGCAATATGGGTGAGGGCAACCGCCGCAGGCGAGTCAGGATGCGCTGCTACAATCGGCTCGCCTGAGTCTCCGCCAATGCGCACATCCGGGTCTAACGGCACTGTACCTAAGAAGGGTACACCCCGCGCTTCTGCCAGGGCTTCCCCGCCGCCAGAGCCGAAGAAGTCCCCACTCATATTTTCCACCACGCCGAGGATCGGCACGCTCACCTGCTCAAACATCAGGAGACCTCGCTGCGCATCTCCTACCGCGACATCCTGTGGCTGTGTGACGATGATCGCCCCTGTGAGGGGGACGCTCTGCGCCAGGGTAAGCTGGGCATCGCCCGTGCCGGGGGGCAGGTCAATGATCATATAGTCGAGCGCACCCCAGTTGACGTCCGAAAAAAACTGTCGAATGGCGGCATGGATCATAGGCCCACGCCAGATCATCGGTTTGCTGGGGTCAATCAGAAACCCCATGCTCATCACCTTGACTCCGTAGGCCTCGGCAGGGTTCAGCCGCTGATCATCCGGTGGTGGCATGGAATCGATCCCCAGCATCATGGGCAAGTTAGGGCCGAGAATATCCGCATCCATCAACCCGACTGTCGCCCCACGACGCGCTAAAGATACCGCCAGATTGACGGCTACCGTGCTTTTGCCGACGCCGCCCTTGCCACTGCTCACGGCGATCAAGTTACGAACGTCAAGGTTCAGTTGCCCTTGAATCCGGCGATCCACCGGAACACTGGAGTCGAGCGAGATATTCACGGTATCGATACCCGGTACACGCAACGCCGCCTCGCGTGACTCACGCTCAATCTGATCCTTGAGTGGGCAGGCGGGCGTCGTCAACATCACGGTAAAGGTAGCCGTGCTGCCATCGATGCTCAGGTCACGAATCATGTTCAGGGTAACGAGGTCTTTGTGGAGTTCGGGTTCGTTCACGGTAGCAAGCTGAGCCATGATCTGCTGTTCCAGCGTGTGATGATCCGTCATGGTACGTCCTCTAGTGATTACGGAGAAGAGTTTTTAATAAACAGATATCTTGTTTATTGGATTTATTGTACCTCAGAGGAAATCTGCTCGCTAAAAGGAACCTCACCTGTCTCATGCCAGCGGAGAATATCCTGATGCGCTAACTCATAAGCCTGGATCAGATCATGGTCAGTCCCTTTGAAGCGCGTGATCGTTTGCTGGGCACACAGGCTGCAACCACGCATAGCCCGGTAGCTATCCGCATGGCACGTCAGGCATCCGTCCAGACGGATCATCATGAGGCCAAAAGCCTGCTCCTTGACACTCCCTTCCCCCTCGCATAAAACTTGATCCACAAGCTGCTGCCATTCCACACTTCGCAGGTTGCGAAGCAGCGAGATTGCACGGGAGGGAAAGAGCATTTCAGCATCATTCTGATACATAGCATCCGCCTCATGGTTCAAAGAGAGGCCGCTCCCCTCTTGCGACGAGCGACCTCTGCTTCAACACAGTACGAAAATTCAACCAGCCCGCCGATTATTTACGCTTGCGAGCAGCCTTGGCAGCTTCATCAGCTTCTCGCGATAGGCGTTCCTGTTCCGCCCGTGAGGGCGCAATCATCTGCCAATAGCTCAACGGCTTCGCGAGCTTGGCGTGATTGTAGATATGCGTTGAGGTTCGGTCGTAATCAGAAAGCTCGTAGTCATGATCCATCTTGATCGCATCAAAGGGGCAGAATTCCGCGCAGAACCCACAGTTCATGCAGATGTCAATGTCGATAAAGAAATCTTTGGGTTGAGGCACGGGACGGCCCGTATCTGGATCCGTACTGCGGATGATCCAGATGCACTGCGGGGGGCACACTTTCGCACAGATGCCGCAGCTTGTACACCAGTCAGCATCTGGCTCGGTTGCATGATCCTGATCATTTACCACGAGGAAGGGTACAAAACGGAATCGTTCCGGAACCGCGATCTTTTCTTCGGGGTATTGGACGGTAAACAACCCCTCGGTTTCGAGGCCTTGTCGAGCCGTGAATCCCTCATCAGAGGTATAGCGCCGAATCCCCCACTTGAAGTCGTCCACGTAGGTATCGACAAAGTGCTTTAGTGTGATTCCCAGTCCCTTCAGAATACCTACTCCGTACATACCTGCTCCTTCTTGGAACACAGTAACGGAGCAAAAACTCCGCTACTGGCAGATTTCTGTTTAGCGGTCTAATTCACCCAGTACGATATCGATGCTGCCCAGGATGATGATCGCATCGGCGATCTTGCTGCCTCGGCACATCTCTTCGAGTGGGGTGATGTTGATGAAACTTGGTGCCCGGATGTGATACCGATAGGGGTTCGCTGTCCCATCGGAGACGATATGGAAGCCAAGTTCGCCCTTGGGGTTCTCATGATGTCCATAATGCTCGCCAACCGGGACTCGGACGTTGTAAGGTCGTTTCCCCGCCCAGTAGTCCTCGCCTGCGGTTTCTTTCAGCATGGGAACTACCTGCTGCAAGATTCGCAGACTCTGGCGTACCTCATCCATACGGATGAGATAGCGATCATAGGTATCCCCGTTGTAGCGCACAGCCACATCGAAGTCGAGGTCATTGTAGATGCTGTAGGGGTCAGCACGCCGCAGGTCATAGGGAACACCGCTGGCACGCAGCACTGGCCCGGTCGCGCCGTACGCGATGGCGACATCAGCCGGGAGTACCCCCACACCTTTGCAGCGTGTAATGATCACTTCATTCGTGGTAAGCAGGCGATCCAGTTCATCTAAAGATCGCGGCAGCCGTTCAAATACGAGATCGTTCAGGAATTGAAGCGTATCCAGTTCCCGTGCCCGATCACCTGGCTTAACCGCTGGCCCGCCAATATAGGGAGGCAAATCGTAGGCCACCCCGCCAAAGCGCATGTAGTTGCACATCATGCGCGATCCGGTAGTCGCCTCGAACAGGTCAAGCACCAGTTCACGTTCAAGGATGGCATACAAAGACGGCGTGAAAAACGCGCCGAGGTCATTCAGAAGAAAGCCGATAGCCCAGTAGTGATTGACGATACGAGTGAGTTCCACCATGAGCACGCGCAGAAGCTCGGCGCGATACGGAACTTCCTGCCCCAGCATCTTTTCGACAGTGATGGCATAGGCCATATTGTTCGCCATGCTGGAGATGTAATCCAACCGATCGGTGTACGGCATGTTCATGAGATAGGTGTTGCGCTCACCGATTTGCTCGTGATTACGATGCAGGTAGCCCATTACAGGCTCCAACCGAGTGATCGTTTCCCCATCGAGTGTAACCGTCATACGGAACACACCATGCGTACTGGGGTGCTGTGGCCCCAGATTCACCACCAGTTGATCTGTCTTGATCTGCTGGACGCCAATCCCACTCGCCGATTCCGGTACAGCAAGCCCGGCATACAACGCTGCATCCCCTTCCGGGGAGTAGCCATCGACAGTAAATCCTGCTGGATACTGCACGTTCATTCCATACGGAACACGCATCTCAGCGCGGTCTACTTCGCCGCCCGGCCAGCGAGTCTTAAACGGCTTGTTGTCCTCTTCATAGAAGGGTTCGCGCCAGTCTTTGCGCATGGGATGGCCTTCAAAGCCTTCCCACGTCAGAATGCGCTTCAGGTTGGGGTGTCCCGCAAAGCGAATGCCCATCAGATCCCACGCTTCGCGCTCTTGAAAATCCGCGCTGGGCCAGACCCCTGTCAGCGAAGGCAGGATGGCCTCATTACGTGGCGTGCGCGCGCGGAAGGTCAGCGGCGGGCCGCCTGCAGGGACTCGATAAGCATGGTAGACGACTTCAAAGAAGTCATCGGCCAGATAATCAACATAGCTCAGGTTGGTGAGCAGGTTATAGCCAAGATCGTCACGGATCGATTGCGCCACGTCAACAAGCTGGTCGCTGCTGACGATCACGCCTTCATAGCCTTCTCGATCATCGGCCTGAATCGCGTCGCCGAACTTCTCGAATAGAAGGTCAGTGGCGCTGTGAACGGTTTCGGAAGTTGTGTCGGTCATAAGAATTATTTTGCCTGGTTAGCCTGCGACAGGTTCTTCAGCAGCCGCAGCTGGTTGCGGAGGTTCAGGTGTTTGAGTGGACATATAGTTGATCAGGGAGGCCTGACGGAGGTCAATCAGGTCAGGACCAAGAATGGGCACAGGGATCGCTTCACTCTCACCCTTCCGATACCACGGAACGGTGGTAATGCTCTGACTCTCGATCTTCTCATGCAGAGTGATGAACCCGTGCAGGAGGGCCTGGGGAGTAGGTGGGCAGCCTGGCACATAAACATCCACCGGGAGGAACTTATCAATCCCATCAACTACGTTATATCCCTCTTTGAATGGCCCGCCGCCAGAGGCGCAGGCTCCCATCGCCAGCACGTAACGGGGTTCCGCCATCTGGTTGTACAGACGAACAATCTGGGGAACCATTTTCTTGGTTACTGTGCCGGAAACAATCATGAGGTCACACTGGCGGGGACTGGGCCGCATGACTTCCATCCCAAAGCGGGAGGGATCATAGCGGGCGGCGGCGGTTGCGATCATCTCAATAGCGCAGCACGCCAACCCAAAGAGCATGGGCCATACAGATTTTGCCCGACTCCAATTGTAAATCCGATCCAGAGTCGTAATGGCGATATTGTTCCGGAGTTCTTCCGGAATCGGGTAGTCAGGGTTATGGATGGCCGGAGTGGGATCTGCCATAATGCGTTAACTGACCTCCTAACAGGGGCTCACAGCGGCAGGAATTCAGGCTCAACTGACCGGGATTTGGCTCCATTGGCGAAGCCCGTCAGCAGCGGGTTGTGGCCCTGGCTGATGGCAAATGACGAGTTTCACAAGCTGGGGGAAGTATACCAGTATTCACCGGATGGCGTCAATACAGTGCGTGGTGCGAATTGAGCTTGGCCTATGGTAGAATCCGCGTACAATAGAGACAATCATTTAGCAGTTTCTCCATTTATGCGAGCCGCCCCTCTGGGCACACGAAGGAAGTTTGTCATGGCCCGAATTCTTGTAATTGATGACGATCAGAGCCTTCTCCAGATGATGAACATGATGCTCCGGCGTGCAGGGCATGAGCCCTATCTTGCCACTAACGGTCATGACGGCATCAAGATCGCGCGGCGTGAAATGCCAGATGCCGCCATTGTCGATGTGATGATGCCCGAACTCAGCGGATATGAGGTATGCCGCATTCTGCGGGAAGACCCCAAGACGATGGACATCCCATTACTGATTCTCACCGCGCTCTCCCAGCGAGAGCATCGCGATCAGGCGCAGGATTCTGGAGCAGATGATTATGTAACCAAGCCCGTCACGCGAGATGATCTGGTCGGGCATGTAGAAGAACTTCTCCGCACCGGCGCGACGAATATCCCCGCGCCATTGGAACCACCGCCGTCTGTAATGGTGAAGGAAGAAGCCCCTGCTCCTGCGGCAGCATCTCCGTTGGATTCTCTAGTAGATCAAAGACCCTCTCCGCAGAAGCCAGCAGTACAGCCGCCTCCAACGGTCGTACCCCGACAGCCTGTGACTCCGAGTGGTCTTCCTCTGGTAGCTGTAGTTGGACTTTCCAGCGGAGTTGGCGCGACTTCGCTCGCAGTAAATCTGGGCCTTGCCTTGATGCAGTTTGGGCGTTCGTGTCTTGTCGATCTGCATCAGCAGGGTGGTCAGGTAGCGGTCCAACTTAAAATGGTGCCGCCTCGCAATACCTGGGTAGACCTCGTCAGTGAGCAGGGACTCGACAAACGCATGATTGGCAGCGCCTTGATGCTCGATCACGCAGCCGGAGTCGCAGTTCTTGCTGGCCCACTGGGGCCGACTCGTGCTCGCTTGGATTCACGGTCACTCAACTATCTATTCTCTGTGCTGACCGAAGGCTTCCGCCGCATTGTGGTAGATGCACAAACATCCCTCGATGATATGACCCTGGCAACACTCATGCATGCTTCGCACCTTGTGATGGTAGTCGGAGACGATCCGGCTGACCTTGTTACCGTGCCAGAGACTCTGCACGCTGTGCAAAGCCTGAAATTACCCGCCACCCATCACATTGTCCTGAACCATACGCGCCCAAGCGGGGTGACTCATGATGCCGTGATGCGGGCGGTTAACCAGCCACTCTCCTCAGATATTCCCTATGAACCTGCACAGGCCGAAGCTCTTCAGAAGGGAATGCCCCTCGTCATGTCTCGACCTGACTCGTTGTTCTCGCGAGCACTGCTGCAACTATCACGCCAGCTATAATCCATTGAGGATCGCCCCACTTCCACCGA
This sequence comes from Chloroflexota bacterium, assembly GCA_024643825.1. Taxonomy (GTDB): domain Bacteria; phylum Chloroflexota; class Anaerolineae; order Aggregatilineales; family UBA3940; genus JAHEME01. The sequence goes on from JAHEME010000102.1 coordinate 6,789, forward strand.
TCAGGTTTAGCAGCGGTGGGCGATCTTCTGAGGCTATTTTGAATACTCCGTGGGGAAATAGGCATGAATAAGATATTAGTCGTCGAAGATGAGGTAATTACTTCAGATTTACTGCGCCGCTATTTCGAAATGGTGGGGTATCAGGTGGTCAGCGCATTGACAGGCAATAATGCCATCAAAATCGCCGGGGAAGAACAGCCAGAAGTGATCATTCTGGACATCATGCTGCCAGATATGGATGGCTATGAGATTTGCAAACAGCTTCGGTCAAATGAACACACCAGACGAATCCCCATTATCTTCCTGACACAAAAAGACGAACGGCGAGATCGCCTTGATGGGTTGGGGCTGGGTGCTGATGACTACATCACCAAGCCATTTGATGTCGAGGAACTGCGACTGCGCGTGCATAATATCATCACCCGCATGGGTGGCATGCCGCTGGTCGATCCGCGTACGAGCCTACCCAATATGGCGCTGATTAAAGAACGTCTCCCAGGAATTCTCGCCAATCCGGACAGCGTCTTTCTCGATGTACAGATCGAAAACTACGCTCCCTTTGTGCAAAAATATGGGCCTGTATCCGGCAATCAGGTTGTGCGTGCCGCTGCCAAATTGATTGGGGATGTGCTGCATCAGTTCGACCCCAGTGGATCCTTTATCGGCCATCCGAAGGACGACCACTTTTTGATCGGGCTTAAGAGCGTCGCCGCGGCGAATGTAGAACAGGAACTTCCCGTTCGCTTTCGCCGCCAGGTAGAGCAGTATTATGGTGCAGAGGAGGTTGCTTCGGGGAAGCTGAAGATCGGCGAAATGGAATCACCGCTTATGCGCTTTAAGCTGCTTCGGATTCCGGCTGCTTCGCTCAAGAATCTCATTGAAATACCGGAATCCTTGAAGCCTTCCCCTCCTGGAGCTACAAAACAGTCGGCTGCCGACACCACAAACTGACCGACTCTTTTGCTATATCATTCCCCAGGAGATCGAGTTTCTCTGCGCAGCCGTTCCAGGAACGCTGCCGATTTCAAGCGCCGTTCCAAATGGTAGCTTAGAAGTTCATACAAGATGCGCTCACACTCTGCCTGGACACCGCTGCTCAAAGTGAGTTGCTCCACTACCGAAAAAGGACGCGTCTGTAAGTATCGCAGCACCTTGAGTGCTCGCAAGGTGAGTGATCTGCCTCGTTGATGGCTATGCTCGCAAGTTGGGCATACAACACCCCCATCTGGCACACTGAAGAACTGGTCTTCCGGTTTGATGTCCCGGTCGCAAATCACGCAGTGGAATAGTTCGGGGCGGTAGCCGGAAAGATCGAGCAATTGCAGTTCGTAAAAGCGCGCTGTGCGTTGAAGATCGCTGGTCGTGGTAATCCATCCCAGAGCATTTCGCAGCAGATCATACAACGCCCCGTTCTCGTCATGATCTTCCGTGAATGCATCTAGCAGTTCCACGATGTG
>JAHEME010000743.1 GCA_024643825.1 Chloroflexota bacterium
TGGCCCGTGCTGCCCGCGCTGTGCGGGGACGGTTGACGCTTCGGCAGACGCGGCTGGGCGGGTTGGCGAAGGCACTGGGCGCGATCAGCCCTCTGGCGACATTGGCGCGTGGCTATGCAATTGTGACAGACTCTCAGGGCAGCGTACTGAGGCGCGCTGCCGATACGGCTCCCGGCGAAGTGCTGAATATTCGACTGCACAACGGGAGCCTGACCACTACGGTAACGGATCAACAGACAGGATCAGCGGATGGCTGAAGAAACTCCTCCCTTTGAAGCGGCGCTTGCCGAGTTGGAAGACATCGTCGGTCAGTTGGAGTTGGGCGAGTTAACGCTCGACGAGGCGCTGGCAGCCTTCGAGCGCGGGCAGACGCTCGCGGCTCTGTGCGGCACGCTGCTGGATCAGGCTGAACTGCGGCTTGAGCAGATCGAGGGTGGAATGGGTTCTCCGCCAGAAGGGGAAGATGAGTAAACGTCGATGCAAACTTTCTCTCTACCGAATCTTGCGGCCCAACTGTGGGCCAACAACATTCTATGGGTCTCGGTGATCGCCAGTTCGCTGGCGCAGTTCCTCAAGCCCTTCACGTACTATATCAAAACCCACGAATGGGACTGGCATCATCTCTCGGAAACAGGCGGGATGCCCAGTTCTCACTCAGCGATGGTGAGCGCGCTGGCGACTGGAGTTGGGCTGGTCTACGGATTCGACTCCGCGTACTTCGCGATCTCGGTCGTGCTGGCTATGATCGTAACGTACGATGCAGGTGGCGTGCGGCGGCAGGCGGGCCAACACGCGCGCGCGATCAACCAGATGGTCGCGGAGCTTCTCAGCGGACACCCACTGGAAGAGAATCATTTGAAGGAGCTTCTCGGTCACAGCCGCCTCGAGGTTTTCGCGGGGATTCTATTTGGCATCGCTACCATGCTCGTGTGGAAGTTCCTGATTCAACCGATCTTTTAGCCCTGACTCGCCTGCCAATTCCATTGGCAGGCGCATGCGAAATCAATTTTCAAGACACGGAGACTCCTCATGCCGACCTTCACTCATGCGATCACCCGGCTGCCAGGGGAGAATTGTGCGCAGGGACTCACCACCGCTGACCTCGGCGCGCCGAATTACCACCTGCTATGCGAACAGCATGAAGCTTACGTTGCGGCGCTGGTCTCGCTGGGGCTGGAAGTCACGATCCTCGATTCCGAGCCAGACTACCCTGACGGCTACTTCATCGAGGATGCCGCAATTGTCGCGCCCACGGTGGCGGTGATCACCCGTCCCGGTGCAGAGGCGCGTCGCGGCGAGGAGCAGACTGTCGCGCCCACGCTGGCGCAGTACCGCGAACTGGCGTATATCGAAGCGCCGGGGACGCTGGAAGGCGGCGATGTGCTGATGGTGGGTAATACGGTTTTCGTGGGCATCTCCGAGCGAACCAACCCGGAAGGCGCGTCGCAGTTGGGTGGCATTCTGGTGTCACATGGGCTGACGTGCTGCCCAATCCGCGTGGCGGCAGGTCTGCACCTGAAATCCAGTATCAATCATGTGGGCGGCGATGTGCTGCTGGTCACGCCCGATTTCATCGACCGCCCGGAGTTGGATGGTTATCGCCGGATTGCCGTCGATGCCGACGAAGTCTATGCCGCCAACACCCTGCTGGTGAATGATACGCTGATCATGCCCGCCGGATTCCCCTCGACGCGCCGCAAGCTGGAAACGCTGGGGATGCCGATCATCGAATTGAACATGAGCGAAGCGCAGAAGATGGATGGCGGGCTGACGTGTATGTCGCTGCGGTTTTGAGGGAAGCTGACAGTTAAGTCGGGCTAAGGTTACACAAGGATCACTTATGAAATCCCTCCTGCAAAAGCTCAATCTCGCCGAAGTCAACTTCGGGGCCTGCACCGGGCCGGGCGGCTGGATCGATGATCCCGGCGGCGGCGAATTGATCTCCGTAAACCCGACCACGGGAGAGGCCATCGCGCGTGTGATGCAGGCGAATGAAGCCGCCTATGATGCCGTCGTCCGCGCATCGCAGGAGGGCTTCGCGGCGTGGCGAGCACTCCCGGCCCCGAAGCGCGGATTGGTGGTGCGCGATCTGGCGGAGGCTCTGCGCGAGTTCCGCGAGCCGCTGGGCGAACTGGTTACACTGGAGATGGGCAAGATTCGCGCCGAGGGCATCGGCGAAGTGCAGGAGATGATCGACATCTGCGACTTCGCCGTCGGGCTTTCGCGCCAACTCTACGGAAAGACCATGCACTCGGAGCGCCCTGGC
>JAHEME010000744.1 GCA_024643825.1 Chloroflexota bacterium
CGCCGAGAACCTGCTCAATCCGAGTTCCATATTCATATCCATCTGCCGCCTCAAAGCGATGTTGTGCTTCGCCATAGGTTGTCAGAAGTTCTTCGTTATTTGGCTCAAGTGCAAGTTGATCGGCTAGTTCTTCAAGCCGTTTCTCCTGCGCAAGGAGATCGGCAAATGCCGTGAGCATTTCCTCCCATAGAGGTCGATCTCCTCCAAGCAGCAGGGTTGCTTCCTGAGGGAGAAAGCCGATCTTCAGCCCGCGTGCATGGGTGACAGCCCCCTCTGTGGGTTGATCGTCCTTGGCGAGAATCTTTAGAAGAGTGGTTTTCCCAGAACCGTTGGGGCCGACAAGCGCGACTCGTGCTCCGTGTGGAATCCCGACGGTAATACCATCAAAAATGTCATTTGGCCCGAAGGCTCGGGCGACGTTACTTGCAGAAATTAGTGCCATGATTCAACCAAATTGCCTCGTAAATGCCGCGCGTGATTATAGTCGAGCCATAGCCGGATGTCATCCATTGTTCCTCTCAACGCTTCGATAGACATTTACTTGAAAGCCTAAAGCACTGTATTTTCCATATTGACACAAATGCTCAATGATATACACTGGTGTTCATCTGGATTAAACACTCTGTATCTCATCAGGGGGGAATTTCACCAACTCCCTCTCACTCAATGGAAAGAAAAGGAGAATTCCTATGGCATTGACAACTCCCACTCATGGATCAATGGCGGTAGATTGGGAAGAACGCATCAACTTTGATCGCCTGCGCGAAGAGAGGTTGATGCGCATCAGAGGGATCCTTGCCGAATCAGAAGCAGGGGCACTTCTATGCTTCGATATGACCAATGTCCGCTATGTAACGGCGACTCACATTGGAACCTGGGCACAGGATAAAATGTCGCGCTTCAGCCTCCTGATGCAAAACGTGGATTATCCCATCCTGTGGGATTTTGGTTCTGCCGCCAAGCACCATCGCCTCTATCATCCGTGGTATGATGAAACGAACTCACGAGCAGACCCAACGCTTCTACGTGGGGCGATTGCTTTAGAGACGGGGCGGGCGGCAGCCGTTGCGAAAAAAATCTATGACGAACTTGTAGTTCATGGGCTGGAAAACGAACCCCTCGCCATTGATATCGTGGAACTCCCGATCCTGTTTGAACTGCAAAAGTTGGGTGTGACCATCATCGATGGTCAGCAAATGATGCAGATAGCACGGATGATCAAGACGGAAGACGAAATCCGGCTTCTGACTCATGCTGCCATGCTTGTTGATGGTGTCTATGATGAACTATATCGCTATATGCGCCCCGGTGTCCGAGAAAACGACTGCGTTGCCCTCGCCTCCAAGTTTCTCTATGAAAATGGCTCCGAGTTCGTCGAAGGGGTGAATGCGATCTCTGGCGAGCGGTGCAGCCCCCATCCTCATGTCTTTAGCGACCGCATGCTGCGTCCCGGCGATCCAGCCTACTACGACATCCTCCATAGTTACATGGGTTATCGTACATGCTATTACCGGACATTTGTAGTAGGTAGTGCGTCGCAGGCCCAGATAGATGCCTACAAGAAGTGCCGGGATATTCTCGATGCGGCGATTAGCCTGATCAAGCCGGGAGTGACTACGGCTGAGGTTGTTGATCTTTGGCCGAAGGCACAGGAGTTCGGCTTCCCCGATGAAGAAGCTGCCTTCGCCCTTCAGTATGGTCATGGGATCGGCCTGGCAATCTGGGAGAAGCCAGTTTTCAGCCGGCTGGTATCCTACGACCATCCAGAGGTCATTCAGGAAGGTATGGTGTTTGCTCTGGAAACATTCTGGCCTGCTACCGATGGATGGTCAGCCGCACGGATCGAGGAAGAGATGGTCGTAACATCCGATGGTTGTGAAGTGATCTCGCGTTTCCCCGCAGAGGAACTGATGGTAACGGGGGGCAACGTGTATGTGACAGCCACTGGCCCATTATCAACCGTGCGTGATACCGAATCCCAATACAATAATCCGCGCATCAATCCGAATGGTCGCGAGAATGGCGCTGCCCCTGCGCAAAAGCGGGTCGCAACGTCCAGAGGAGAAAATATCTAAGTAGTACGACCATAGCCAGAGATAAATCGGCGGCTCCTGCCAGAAAGGCAGGGAGGCCGCCGATTTTTTTGTTAGTCACTTCAGTGAGTTGAGGGCCAAAGCCCGAAACAGAAAACCACCCGCTATGCGGGTGGAAGGCAGAAACTTATAGGGGAAAAAATCACTCCCTGTAAAATGGCTGGAGTT
>JAHEME010000745.1 GCA_024643825.1 Chloroflexota bacterium
CCTGAGGGCAGGGAGAGCCAGCCTGCTCCCGGTTGGCACTGTCTATGCCGATGGCGATTTTGACCGGGGGGTCGTGGTCAGCGTGGTCGATCCGCAAGACACGGAGATCGCCCGTGGGCTGGTCAACTACAGTGCAGCGGACCTCGCCCGGTTATGCGGAATTCATTCGGATGGCATAGCCGAACGATTAGGCTACACATATGGAGAGGAAATCATCCGGCGGGATAACCTGGTTTTGATTGACAATGGAGGAAAGACCCGATGACCGATCTCATGAATCTGGGCAAACGAGCCAAAGCCGCCTCGCGCATGCTGGCGGCAGCCCCACGTGAACAGAAAGACCGCGCGCTGCTGGCAATTGCTGATGCCCTCATGAACGAGCAGGATGCAATTCTTGAGGCTAATCGCGAAGACGTGCAAGCTGGCGCGCAGAATGGCCTCTCTGAGGCCCTCATTGACCGCCTGACCCTCTCTGCACCTCGATTAGCAGCGATTGCCGCCGATACCCGCCGCATCGCCGATTTGCCCGATCCTGTCGGGTTAGAGTTCGATTCGCAGGCGCTGCCAAATGGTTTGCGGGTGCGCAAGCGGCGTACCCCCATCGGCGTACTGGGCGTGATTTATGAAGCCCGTCCCAATGTAACGGTCGATGTCGCCGCCCTCGCCCTCAAAAGCGGCAATGCGGCGATTCTACGTGGCGGCAAAGAAACGCTGCGCTCCAACATCGCCATGATTGCAGCCATTCAACAGGGACTTGCAGAGGTCGATTTGCCGGGTGATGCGATCCTCTACATTGATGAACCGGATCGTGCCCTGGTTCTGGAACTGCTGCGATTGGATGCCTATGTCGATATGATCATTCCGCGTGGGGGGGCGGGCCTGCACCGTTTTTGTCGGGAGAACGCTACCATTCCTGTGATCACCGGAGGGATCGGCATCTGCCACCTGTTTGTCGATGCCAGCGCCGACCTCGACCGGGCGATAGAGATCATCCACAATGCCAAGACTCAGCGGCCCTCGGTATGCAATTCGCTCGATACCGCCTTGATTCACCGGGACGTTGCAGCGTACATCCTGCCCCGCCTTGTCGAACGTCTGGGGCCGGACGGCGTATGCTTCAAAGCGGATGCCGATTCCTATCAAGCGCTGGGAGCGCGAGCAGAAGTGGAACCAGCCGGGCCAGAGGATTGGGATATCGAATGGCTCTCTCTCGTGTTAGGGTTGAAAGTGGTTGACGGGCTGGAGGAAGCCATCCAGCACATCCAGAATCACAGCACCGGGCATTCGGATGGCATTCTCACCCGCACAGAGGATCATGCTACCACGTTTGTCGATACGGTGGACTCCTCCGTTGTGTATGTCAACGCCTCCACCCGCTTCACCGATGGCAGCCAGCTTGGACTGGGGGCAGAAGTCGCGGTCAGCACGCAGAAACTTCATGCACGTGGGCCGATGGCGCTGCAAGAACTGACATCCTACAAGTGGATCGTGATCGGCGAGGGACAGATTCGAGAATAGCATCAGCCGATGCGGCTACTTGTCGTTTGATGCCAGCCGCCTGTACTCGGTGATCTGCACACCATCCACCAGCGTCGGGTATAAAATCCGGCGAAGCGCATCACACCTTCAGAAGATCGATGAAGGGTCTGTACTGCCTTGTCTTCAAAGATGAGGTAATGCAAGAGGGTCGTTTCGTCTTCGGTTGCATGTACCGAACTGTATAGGCGCGTTCCCGGCTCATTCTCGTGAACATACTCTACAAACTCCCGGATCGCTTGCTGCACCACCGCAAGCTGATTCGGGCCTCACCTGAAACCGCGCCGTCTGATAGATTGCCATCCCTGCCTCCAAGATCGCCCCATAGCCCCCGCCGCAGAACCTGATAGAATACACAGAGAGTAGAGTACAAGGTTCAGAGGTTCTATGACGACAAGCGTCCTGACGGGAAAGCGAATTCTTCTAGGGGTCACAGGGTCGATTGCTGCGTATAAGGCAGCGATACTTGCCAGCGGATTGACCCAGCACGGCGTGGAAGTAGATGTGATCATGACGGAGGCTGCCACCCGATTCGTGACTCCGCTCACGTTTCAAGCCCTGACAGGTCGCCCGGTGTATACGACGATGTGGGAGACGGACTCGACAGGTGGATTGAGCACCCACATCGCCCATGTTGCGCTGGCGCATCAGGCGGATCTACTGCTGATCGCTCCCTGTACTGCCCACACCATCACCCGGCTGGCCGTCGGGTTGGCTGACGAT
>JAHEME010000746.1 GCA_024643825.1 Chloroflexota bacterium
GCAAAAGCACCCAACACTGGCATAATCTCTGCGGGCAGGTTCAGCATTTGTTTGACTCCTTCAACCAGAGTCAGCTTAACCTGCCCTCCTACTTTTGTCTACCAAATGGATAAAGTCGAGTGTACGAGGTAATCATGATTTCATTATCATCTGGAAGAGTATTCGCTTACGATGTCACCTAATCCTACATCGGCGGCTTCAGTTGGCGTGCTCAAGGGATGTCTGGGTGGAATTGTACTTGCGCTTGTTTTCCTGGGGATCAGCGGCGCGATGTACTTTCTTATGTCTGTGACCAACGCGCCTCGATCCCTGACTCTCTTGATTAGTATTGGTAGTGGCCCGATTGTAGGCACATTTCTATTGACCCTCTATGCCCTGCGGCTGACTTCAAAGATGCGTCAGTCGTTGCAGCAGCCAGCGCCTAATGATGAAACCACTGTACGGGACGGCTCTTAAGCGTTTTCTGCGGGATTGGCGACGCCAGCATCCTCCTCTTGGCGAGCTTGCGCTTGTTCTGCAAAGTGTAAGCTATCCGGTGAACGTAGGATCGATGTTTCGTGTCGCCGATGCCGTGCATTTGAATCGAATGATCCTTTGTGGTGCTACCCCAACACCACCAAATCCAACTATTGCCAAAGTGGGTCGTGAAAAACATCGGAATGTTCCGTGGTCTTATGCTGATCGGGCAGAAGACGCGGTGACTGCTCTCCTGCAAGAGGGATATTCCGTCATTGCCCTTGAGCTGGTAGATTCTGCGATCCCATATTACGAAATGACAGCCAGGGATAAGATTGCAATTGTGGTAGGCAATGAGGATCACGGGGTAACCCGCGCTGTGCTGGATCTCTGTGAATCGGCGGTTTTTGTACCGATGTATGGCAAAGGACATTCCATGAATGTCCATGTAAGTGCTGCGGTTGTGCTATCTCATCTGCGGAATCTGGTACTTAGGGTCGAATAACTGCACAATTTTGACAGGCAGTGTGGTGCTCTGTATAGTCGATTCGATGAAGGCTCATTCCCACTCTAGTTATTGGCAAATAATCCTATGATTAAAGTTTTGACAGTGGAACAGATGCGTGCAGTGGAGCAGGCGACCGACGCGGCAGGTACAAGTTACGCTGATATGATGCAGCATGCGGGACATGCAGTTGCAGATACGACAGCATCACTCCTGGCAGATCGTGGGCCGGAGAGCAGAGCGGTGGTGTTGGTTGGTCCTGGTAATAATGGTGGGGACGGTCTGGTGGCAGCGCAAATTCTGCATGAGGAATTTGGTGTGCAAGTTGGGTGCTACTTACTTTCCCCACGAGAAGACGATGATCCAGTCTTCAGTGCAGCACGCGACGCAGGGGTATTCATTGCCGTATCAGGGGATGATCAACGCTGGCGAGTTCTCAAGAATCTCATTGCAAGCGCAGACGTTGTCATAGATGCCTTGCTTGGAACAGGTGCTCGGCTGCCTATCAGCGGAGAACTTGAGAAGGTTCTAACACGGGTATTCAATGCTCTTGGGGAGAGACAAAACCCAAAGGAGTCGCTTGTGTGGCCAGGAGTGCCTGCTCCCACACAGAAGAGGAACCCGATCATTGTCGCGGTGGACTGTCCGAGTGGGTTAGACTGCGACACTGGCGAAATTGATCCGAAGGCGTTACATGCAGATGTCACTGTCACGTTTGCAGCAGCGAAAATAGGGCAGTTGGCTTTTCCTGGCGCGGCGGCAGTTGGAAAGCTAGTGATTGCAGACATTGGCACGCCTGCAAATCTTGTGGAACTGAAGAAGGTTTCTCTTGAGCTAGCAACTGGGGCTGATGTAAGGGAACTTCTTCCGAGACGATCTGCTGATTCTCATAAGGGCGATTTCGGTCGAGCGGTTATCGCTGCCGGGTCTGTACCATACACCGGGGCGGCATCACTGGCGGCACTAGCGGCATATCGGGTAGGGGCGGGGCTTGTTACACTTGCCGTGCCACAAATCATTTACCCTATTCTTGCTGCTCAACTTCCAGAAGCCACTTGGCTTCTTCTTCCTCATGATATGGGTGCTTTGAATACTACAGCAGCCGAAGTGTTTTTTGAGGAAATCGGGGACGCTGATGCGCTTCTGATCGGGCCGGGCATTGGGCAAGACTTAGAAACGGCGGGATTCGTACGCGGATTACTGCGAGGGGAAGAACAGGCCAAACGGGGCGCGATTGGTTTTGGAGGACGATCCCCAGTGCCGGATCAGACCGAATTGGCTCACCATGAGTTACCGA
>JAHEME010000747.1:0-1627 GCA_024643825.1 Chloroflexota bacterium
TTCTCATCGAATGGTACACCTCCACAGAGGGCGCGTGGTCGAAGAGAGAGATACAACCGATTTCTTTGCAAACCCACATGATGAAAGAACCAAGCTTTTCATCAACGGCGAACTCCAATTCTGAGTCCCCGGTGGGTTGCATGTGAAGAGAGGACAACAGAGAGGCCTCAAGCTGGAGCCGGCGTACACCGTTTCTCTTGGGTTGGGAAGCCGAAAAGTGATTGGTGAACTTGAAGCACAGATGCTGAGAGCCATTGATCAGACAGGAAGTTTCTCGGAGGCCGCGCGAACGCTGAGCCTTTCCTATCCCTTCGTGTGGAATAGAATCGCTAAGATTGAACGTTTTCTTGACAGGAAAGTTGTCAACGCAGAGCAGGGGGGAGCGAACGGAGGAAGAACTCTATTGACCCATGAGGGGAGACGGATGCTTGAATCCTACTCGGAACTTGACTCAAGAGTCCGACGATTCATCACAGGGAACATTTCCCCTAGTGCATATTCATCGCTTGCTGGAGGCGTTCGTACCAATCTGTCGTTCATAGGTAGCCACTGCGTTGTGGTAGAGAGAGCGCTGAGTTGGCTGCACGATCGCAATCCAAAGGTAACCTATCAGATGCTCAACGTCGGGTCATGGGCAGGTCTGACCGCTATGATGCTCCGACAGGCTGACATTGCAGGCATACACATATTCGACGAAACGACATTGCAGTACAATCGGCCTCTCCTCTCAAAGTTCGGCCTGTCTCATTCGTATGTACTGATCCGCGGTTACAAGAGACAGCAGTGCCTGATGGTCAGAAAAGGTAACCCTAAGAGAATCAGAGGGCTAGACGGTCTTCTGCGAAGAGACGTGAAACTTGCGAATCGAAACTTGGGTTCAGGAACTCGGATTTTACTCGACGGAAAGCTGCGTGAACTCGCGAGATCTAGAGGCCTTGATTTCGGGGCGATGGTAGCGCGAATAAGAGGATATGATTCAGAGATGATGACTCACAGGCAAGTCGCGGCGGCTCTCTCCTCAAGACGCGCTGATGCAGGAATCGGGTTGACATTGATTGCCGCGGAGAGCGGGTTGGATTTCATTCCTATTGCAGAAGAATTCTATGACTTCCTAGTCAAGAAGAGGATGAGAAATCCAAATGTTCGAGACTTCTTCGATATTCTAGCCTCTAAAGAGTTCCAAATGAAAGTTCAGGCTACGCCGGGAATCATCTTCTCCGGGCAAACCGGTCAGATGATCCATTGATACCTTTGGGCCCGATCTAGCGATCTTTCTGTTAGAAGTCCAGAGAGATTGCACGCAGTCTCCGATGGCCTAACATTGCTTCTCCGACGCTAACGATATTCGATGTCTGCCATACATCTATTAACCGATGCACTACGTGAAAATCACGAAACAGTTGCAGCCACCTCCACTAGAGATAGCACGCAGAGTTTCACGTCGGCTTGAGCTAGCTATGCTTCTTGAGGTAAGCGTCTATCCCAAGCCAGGAAATGTTCATAGAACCCGCGACTACTCAGGAACCAAGTTCGAACACTTTCTTGCTTCCGCTGTAATGGCCAGACCTTATTTCGAAAAGGCTGCAAAAAGAGGAGCCCTAATCTCAGAAGGAAAGATCACTCCGCA
>JAHEME010000747.1:1637-2257 GCA_024643825.1 Chloroflexota bacterium
TCACACCGAGGCGGAAACACAAGCCTCGGCACCGTCATGCTTTTCGTTCCGCTAGCAGTCGCAGCCGGATTGACTTTTTCCCTACGCAGATTTTCGCTTTCTCGCCTACGACGTAACCTCAGGCAAATACTGATGGCCACAACAGCAACTGATGCCGTGGCGCTCTATGATGCGATCGCTTATGTAAGACCCGGTGGACTGGGAGAAGCTCCAAAGCTAGATGTCAAAGACCCGGCCTCGAGGAGGAGAATTCTCCGAGCAGGGCTTAACCTTCTTGACATAGCTCGCTTGGCCGCTCATCGAGATTCCATTTGCAAAGAGTGGGTGACAGGCTACCAAACCACGTTCGAGCTTGGCTACGCATATTTCAGGAGAGAGCTGTCAAGGACGGAAGATTTCAACGAGACCACAGTAAACACCTATCTCAAGATCCTCTCAGAGATCCCCGATACCCTAGTCGCACGCAAGACCACCATTCAAAGGGCTAGATGGGTCTCCGATCGTGCAAGGAAAGCCCTAGCACTAGGCGGGTTCAGCACTAGGAGAGGGCGGAAGGAAATCGAACGCCTTGATGACCAACTTGGAAAGAACGCCAACCTTCTGAATCCGGGTGCCACGGC
>JAHEME010000748.1 GCA_024643825.1 Chloroflexota bacterium
CAGCGGGGAGATCGATCCCGGCGGGCAGGAAGTTCTCGCCGCGCTGGGTGAGCGGATGATCGTCGCCCGCGCTGACCAGTCGTTGCGCCGCGCGGGAGTCCTCGCGGAGATGGCCTACCGTTGGCTGGCGACGCATCCCGCCGATGACCCCGCCACTCTGATCCCTGTTTATCCCGTCTAAAGGGAAGCTCGACATGACCGCCGACCGTCCTCATGTGATTCTACGGGCGATGACGATGGATGATATTGACGAGGTGGTCGAGATGGATCGTCTCTCCTTCCCGACTCCGTGGCCTGCGCGCACGTATCGCTATGAACTTCTGGATAATGATCGCTCGATGATGCAGGTCATCCAGCCTGCCAACGGGTCACAGGATATCCATACGCGAAACGGTCTCAACGGCTGGTGGGATCGGGTGCGGGGAATCGAACGAATAGCTTCGGAACTGGCGGGGTATTCGGGGATGTGGCACATTGGTGATGAAGCCCACGTCAGCACGATTGCCGTTCACCCGAACTGGCGTGGCTTGAAGCTGGGCGAGCTTCTGCTATGGAGCATGGTGCGCCGGGCGATTCGCAATAATGCACGATTGGTTACGCTAGAAGTCCGGATCAGCAACGATCTGGCGCAGAACCTCTACCGCAAATACGGCTTCGAGATCATGGGTCGCCGCAACGGATATTACCGTGATAACCACGAAGACGCCTATATGATGGGTGTCACATCCCTCGATCAGAGCTACAGGGATCAACTCGTCGAGTATGGCAAGGCGCTCGCCCTCTCCCTCAAAGTGTCTGACCGCCTGTAGATCGGATCGCTCGGTTCTTCGATCTCCTCTATGAGCCTTCCCCCTCCGTGTGTTAAAATCAGAGAAGTATCCAGTGCACGCTGAACACTAGCCCATTACCCATCGCGGGGCAGTTTTCCGATATAAGCGTAGCGACAAACTGCCGTAAGCAAAGGCCATTGGCCCTTGCGACCATCACTCTTTCCCAGGGAATTTCACTATGTTTCTCGATGACATCGACTACCAGAAACTCGACCCCGACAACATGCGTGGCTTCATCGAAGCTCTGCCGGATCAGTTGGAGGCGGCCTGGGCGCATGCGAAGACGCAGCCGCTGCCACCCGACCTCGCTGCCGTAGATCGCGTAGTAATCTGCGGGATGGGCGGCTCGGCGATCAGCGGCGATCTGCTGGCAGGGCTGGTCGAATCGACGTGCCCGAAGCCGATCTTTGTGAACCGGGATTACGATCTTCCGGCGTTTGCAGCAGGGTCGCAGACGCTTGTCATCTGTCTGAGTCATTCGGGTACAACGGAAGAGACTCTCAATGCAGCGCAGCAGGCCATTGACCGTGGGGCGCGACTCCTGGCAATCACTACCGGGGGCAAGCTCCAACCCATGATCGAATCGGCAGGCGGCGTAGTCTGGGACTTTGCCTACGCGTCCCCTCCGCGTGCGGCGCTGGGATGGCTGTACGGCCTCCTGTTGGGCGCGGCAGTGCGGCTGGGGCTGGCCTCCGATCTGGAACCCGAAGTCGATGAATCCCTCGAAAGGATGCGGCGTGATGGGGAAGTCTGGGCCACGACCTCGATGACCAACCGCAACAACGCCAAGCGCGTTGCCGGGCAGATCCTCGATTGCGTCCCGGTAGTGTGGGGGGCGGGGTTCCTCGCTCCTGTCGCGCGCCGCTGGAAGACTCAGTTCAACGAGAATGCGAAAACCGGAGCCTTCTTCGAGGCCATGCCGGAACTGAATCACAATGCCGTCGTCGGCATCCTGGCCCCGGTGGAATTGATGAACCGCCACAAGTTCCAGATTGTGCAGTTAGTATCGCCAACCTTTGATCATCCCCGCAATCGGCTGCGCCACGCGGCGACCGAAACCTTGCTGCGCGAGGCAGGCGTGATCACCGAAGTTGTCAAAGCGCGCGGGGAGAGCCGCCTGACTCAGCAAATGAACCTGATCCAGTTTGGCGATTATGTCAGCTTCTATCTGGCGATGGCCTATGAGGTCGATCCCACACCCATCGTGCCGATCAATAGGCTCAAAGAGAAAATGGCGGCGGGCTAACCCAATGGAATCGATTGCCGAGAAACACGCCGAGCGAGGCGCACCGAGCTACGTCTGGCGGGCAGGTCAGGAGCGCCGCCTAGCGATGATCCGCCGCTGGGGGGCGACTCAGGGTACGAACATCCTGATTGATGGGATCGGCGTGGGCATGTACGCCGTCCACCTCCTCGAAGATT
>JAHEME010000103.1 GCA_024643825.1 Chloroflexota bacterium
CGAGCTTCCAGATCGGCGTGCCCCACTGCGCGAGCGGATCGCCGCCCCAGATGTCGTTCACCAGAATATCGAGCTTCCCCTGTTCGCGCTTGATCCGTGCGATCAGCGCGATGACCTGCGTCTCGTCGAGGTGATCGACCTGAACGGAGATGCCGACGCCGCCATGCTGGTTGACCCTCTCGGCGGTCTCGTCAATCGACTCCGGGCGTTGGGGATCGGTGGGCTTGCCGCGCACGCTGCGGCCCGTGCAGTAAACGGTCGCTCCCGCTTCGCCCAGCATGCAGGCGATGCCGCGCCCTGCGCCGCGCGTCGCCCCAGCGATGAGAGCGACTTTGCCTGAGAGTGATTTCATAGTGGCTCCGCTGATGGGGTGCTGACTGTCTCCAGTACGCCCGAAGGGTCGCCTGACCGAATTGCATGGACGCTAGGCCGGATTCTTCCAGAGGCCAGCTTCCAGCAGTACCTGGCGATCCACGACCCGCCCCCCTAGATTGAGCTTGAGCAATCGAACCGTTACGCGTCCGACTGGCGTGATGCCGATAATTCTCCCGTCCTGTATCTCAAAATGCTCTGACCAGGATTGCTGGCGAGGATGATACAGAGGCGTCAGGTTCCCAGTCTCTTCATCATAGCTGGCAATGTCCGTTCCTTTAGCTACATTGCAATCAAAACATGACCATGCCAGATTCCCCAGATCGGCAGAACCACCATGTTTGATAGCGATGATATGTTCGACGTGAAATGGATACAACTGCGCTTCTTCGGGTATGCCACAGTATTCACAACATCCACCAGCGCGCCTGCGAACCTGTTCGCGGATCGATTCCGAAATCCTAGTCATGGCGGCTGGTGCCGCCCGCGAGTGCCCGTGCCTTAAGCGCCGAGACCATTCGATTGACCTGGCGCATTTGCTCCAACTCATCCGCTTCTTCAGCGGTCAAGTGGTCATCATCCTGCCGTTCCAGTAGTTCGATTGCCCGCTGTTGGGTCGCCTCAGGCAGGTCGAAGTTTAATATGTCTTCAACGGTAGCCCGTTCATAGATGAAATCCAGCAGCGGATCATAAACCGGGTTTAGTCGAGGTATGGTCATAGATCACCTCCTCGCCCGATCTTACTACAAAGTGCGCCACGTTGCTCTACGCAGCCGCCTTTCACACCTAACCCGATCTGACACGGTAAGTATACACAAAACGAGATTTCCCTATCAGGCGGATGTCTCTTTATAATGGGATCACTTACTTGATGCGAGAGGGGGAACTCATGGTGCAGCAGACCGCGACCGGGAATCACATCTTCATCAGCTACCGGCGCGCCGAGCCGGATATGTCGTTCGCCTACCGACTGGCGGAATCGCTGAGGGAATCGGGCCACGCCGTGTGGATCGACGTGGAGGGATTGACCCCCGCCAACCGCTGGCATCGAGAGATTCAGCGCGGCATCGACGAGAGTTACGCCTATGTGATCGTCATCTCACCCGATTCGCTCGAATCGGAGTGGGTGCAGAACGAGTTGATCTACACGCTTCAGAACAAGCCGGGGCAGATTTACCCGGTGCTGTTCCGCGATGCCCATCTGCCGCCGGAACTGATCACCATCCAGTATGTCGATTTTCGGGGGGACTACGACTCGGCGCTGGCGCAGCTTCTTGCCAACCTGCCGCGCGATCCTGATCCTGCTGTGCCGGGTGTGATCGTCTCTGGCGGAGAAAGGTCGCAAACTCGCCGGGGTGCGAGTCGTGGGTTGTGGATCGGCGGGGTGGCGCTGGCGCTAATCGCGGTGATCGTGCTGGCGCTGCTGCTGCGTCCCAGGGATGTGCCCGCGATGACGCCGCCTCCTTCCGAGATGGCTGCGGTAACGGATGTGCCTCCCACCGAAACGACTGACGTGCTGGAGATCGTCTCCGGGGGAGGGGATGTGATCTCCGGGGCGGTGACTCTCCCGCCAACGCCGCTCCCCACGCAGGCCCCCACGCCGACTCCGCTGGGCGGCAGTGGGTGGATCACGTTCCTCTCTAACCGGGATGCTGACCCGCCGATCTACTCGGAAATCTACCGGGTAGCGGTCGATGGCAGCGAACTCACGCAGATCATCAGCAGCGCGTACAGCGGGCTATCGTATTCGCCGGATGGATCGCAGGTGGTGTTCGTCTCCTGGCGGGGTGCGGCGCAGGATCTTTACATCGCCAACGCCGATGGCACGAACATCGTGCAGCTAACCGATACTCCGACCATCGCCGAGGCTGACCCGGCCTGGTCGCCGGATGGGACGCGGATCGCCTTCACCTCCAATCGCGAGGGCAACCTGGATGTCTACGCGATGAACGTCGATGGCAGCGGGCTGAGGGCGCTTACCACCGACTCAGAAGACGACTGGGAGCCAGCATGGTCGCCAGATAGCACACAGATCGTATTCGTGTCAGCGCAGCTGGGTGAAAATCTGTATATGGTCGATGCCAGCGGCGGCGATCCGCATCGTATCTCGTTCACGATCACCAATCCACGCAGCCCCGCCTGGTCGCCGGATGGCAGCCTGATCGCCTGCATCGGGGCGCAGGATGGCAACGCCGAAGTCTACACCATCCACCCGGAGGGCAGCGGCCTGACGCGCCTCACCGAGACTCCGGCATACGAGTACACGCCGGCCTGGTCGCCCGATGGCTCAATGCTGGCGTTCGTTTCCTGGCGCGATGGCAACGCGGAAATCTACGTGATGAACGCCGGTGGCAGTAACCAGACCCGCGTCACCGATTCGCCACAGAATGATACGCTTCCCCGGTGGGTTCCGTAGCGATCTTACCTGCGCCCCCTTGCGCGACCTCCCTGCCTCGATTATGCTCTGTCGTTATGGCAGACAGCGACTACTACAAGACTCTCCAGGTTGACCCCGCCGCCGATCCCGAAGTGATCGAAGCGGCGTATCGACGGCTGGCGCGCAAGTTCCACCCGGATACCAACCCGGCCCCGGATGCGACCGAACGCATGGCGGCGCTCAACGAGGCGTATGCTGTGCTTGGCGATACGCAGCAGCGGGCGGCCTATGATGTGCGTCGTCAGGTGCGTGCGCGTGCGCCGAGGCCAACGCCGCCGCCCACACGCCCCCCGGAGCCGCCACCCCTCGACCCCGATGAGCGCATCGCGGCCCGTGTGGCAGCACTGCGCCGCCGCCAGCAGGAAGCCGCCGCCCGCGCTCGCCACACAGTCAGCACCCCGCAGGCCACGCGCCCGATCTACGAGCCTGCCAGTACGGGAGATGTAGTCGGGAAGATTCTGGCGGTGGTGTTCATCGTGGTGTTCCTCGCGCTGCTGGCGGCGATTGGGACCGGGCTGGGGGTGAACTAGGGGTATTCATTCCCAGATGTACAAGCCCATTGCCCAAATGGCATCTTGACCCGATATAGAAGCGATCTACAATAGATCATCTTCGGTGATCTTGACGGCACAGGAAGCAAAGATTGATGCAATTTCGTGGTCTTCAACTCATCTGGTTGTTCGCGGCGGGGATGGTGTTGGTCGCCTGCCAGTCAAATAGTGACAATTTGCAGTTTGTGACCATCACGCCTGATTCCGTTTACCAGCCTCCGGTGGGCGTCTCCGGGCTGGCCGGGCCGTGGGCTGATACACGAATCGAGATGGATGATGGGGCGGCCCTGGTGATCCCCAGTGACAGTGTTTCTGGTCCGACAACGGCGACGATTGAAAGGAACCCGGCCAAACTGCGCGACCTGCCCCCTCTGGATGCAGATGTAATTCCACTCGGTGATTTCTATGATTTCCAGATCGAGGGTGGAGGGCGGATCGTTCCTGTGGAAATTGCGCTTCCCTATGATGAAACCCGAATCCCAGCAGGGACGGGGATGCTGGTGATGGCCGTTCCGACCGAGAATGGCTGGCAGTATGTTCCGGTGGATCAGCGATCTAATCCTGTGTGGCTGTATCTCCCCGATGCGGGCGACCCGGTGATCGCGTGGCATCTCATCCCAGATTTCGAACGGCAAACGTACACAGTTGCGCGGGCAGCCACGAATCAGCAGCTTCGTGAGGAAGCACGGTACGCCTGCGACCCTAAGATCTCGCTGGCGGCGCTGGCCTGGGGACGTACGTTGATCATGATGGGTCGGCTGGCCCCTCCCAGTGAACGGTTTTTCGATGTCATTCTTGATTATCGCCCATCCCGGAATGTGATGGTCAGTTTTGCGGCGTACAATACTACGATTATGAGGGGCCCGCCGGAGGTCTCCGGGCAGGTCTTCACGGATGAGGAAGGCCGCTTCTACACCGAGATCGCGCTGCCGGACTATGTGCCCGGCGGCCATTATGTGGTTAACGCGATCGCCGACTGCGAACCCTGGTGGGGGCGGGTAGCGGTGCGCAGCGTAGGTGTGACGAGCTTTGAACTCTGGACACCGCCTGCACCAGCAGCGGAAACTCCGCTAGACGCGATTGAATCCCTTTTTACGATAACGCCCACCTCAACACCAATTTTGGATGGGGCAGCCCCAGTTCCTTCTGTCACCGGAATGCCGCTGAATGTGGCGCTGAAAACGCTGCAAGATGCCGGCTATGGAACGACGTGGCTTGACGGGCCAAGCGATCTTGCTCCGGGGCTGGTGTATCGTCAGCTTCCAGCAGCCGGGTCGATTACCGTCCCCCGACGGACGACGATTGTGCTATATCGATCAACGGAGCAGGTCGTAAACACGCCAACTCCGTCGCTGAGTACACGTCTACCTGTGCCAACCCACACGCCAGAACCTACGCCGACCGTGTGGTTCTATGTGGATAATGTCTGGATCACGCGGGGCAACTGCACCACGCTGCGCTGGGATGTCACGAACTCCGGCTGGGTGAGCCTCAATAAACAGACGGTGAATCCTTCTGACACGATGACCGTCTGCCCCAGTCAAACCACGGTTTATGATTTGGAGGTGGCCTGGGATGAATGGGTAACACGTACCTGGACGATCACGGTCGAAGTGCGTGCCGGATCAGCAGGGTCAACACCGCTGCCACCACCAGCACCAACCACTGGCGGGGCGGGAACATTGCCACCTGCGATTGCCCCCACGGTCACGCTGTATGACATCCTCAAAGCCACCACCAGCAATCCGCAGTTTGTGGCATACAGCCGTGTGACCTGTGCGCAGGCGGAAGCGATCTACCGAAATCACGATAAGGCCGCCTATGCGGACGTCAATGGACGGCGCGTGTTCTGGGTAGCGGTTGCGAACAATGGACAGTACCCACCCAGCCAATCACAATATGTCGGGATCATCGCGGATGATGCCGAGCAGGTCTGCCCGAATTTTCCCTATTGATGCGGGGTAGGTGAACGGGCTTAGCGATTCGCCATAGGTAGTGTATACCCTCGACCTGTTTGGTTGTGTGTCGAGGGGGTGTCACTGCATCCCTTCGGTATCTCCCTCCCGTTTGATCTTCCCCTGCTTCGGTCTATACTGGGAGAAAGTTTCATTCAGGTTTGGAGTATTGCATGGCGGAAACCCCACTCTATACCGGCTCGTATGCGCTGGTCGTTGGCATTAACTCGTACACTGATCCGCGTTTTGTTCCACTGGGAAAAGCGGAAGACGACGCGGCGGCCTTCGCCAATTTTCTGGAGTCGCCCGCTTATGGATTTCATGTAACGCGGCTGCTGGGCGTACAGGCCACGCGCAAGGCCGTGCTGGAAGCGTTATACAATCTGCGGCGGGGCAGCGCCAGTGACCGAATTCTGGTGTACTTCGCCGGGCATGGCTATACGCTGAGTGACCGATATGGCAGCGAGACAGGCTATCTGGCGGCGGCGGATACCGTCCCCGAACAAGACTTCACCGCGTTGGAGATGGACGAAGTCACCTCGCTGATTCGTTACGCGTCCGCGCGGCACATCGCTTTCATCTTCGATGCGTGCTTCAGTGGGCAGGCACTGGGACTGACGCGCGCGCCCTCCATCGCCGCCGAGAAGTTCCTCGAACGCCGCGCCTATCAGATCATCAGCGCGGGGGCGGGGGATCAGACCGTCTCGGATTATCAGTCGATGACGGCGCAAATGCTGGAAGGGCTGCGCGAGGGCGTCGCCAATGAAGACGGCATGGTGACGTTCAGTGAGATCGGGCTGTACCTTCAACAGACTATCGCCGCCGAAAGCGGCAAGACACAGATTCCGCAGTTCGGGCATCTGCGCGGCAGCCAGGGCGGGGATTTGATCTTCTCGCTGCGGGAAGGATCACCCGCGATGGCGGCGATCAAAGAGGCGCGCACGATCTCCGATTCGGCGGCAGCCAAAGCGGGTACGCCTGCTGCGCCTCCTCCCTCGTGGTGGAGGCGTGCTCCGCTGTGGGCGTGGGGGATCGTCGCGGCAAGTGCGCTGGCGTTGATTGGCCTGCTGATCGGTGGGCCGCTGGGCGGGGGCGGGAAGAATCCTACGCACACGCCGACCACCCGACCGACGCTCATCGCCGAAGTGAGCGCGACCCCGACCGTCACACCGATGCCGACGGATACACCGACTCCGACGGCAACTGAAACGCCCATCGTGCCAACGGAACCGCCGCCCGCCACCGCTACGAATACCCCGATCCCAGCCCCGCTGGAAATCTCGTTCATCTCCAACCGGGACAGCGATACGCGCACCATCTTTGCGGAGATATACGTGGCTTTGCTGGATGGCACGTTGATCGGCAACCCGCTGATCGCCAGCGCGTGGGGGAGCATGGATTGGAGTCCCGATGGCAGCCGGATCGTGTTTACGTCATGGAAGGGTGGCTCGCAGGAGCTGTACATCGCCAACGCCGATGGATCGAGCCCACGTGCTCTGACGCGCACCAGCCGGGTCGCGGAGGAGCATCCACGCTGGTCACCGGATGGCGCGGCGATCCTTTATAGCTCGAATCAGGAAGGCTCTGGCGATCTGTACGTGATCCCCGTGCAGGGGGGCGTGTCGATCCGCCGGACATTTAGCAGCGGCAACGATCTTGATCCGGCGTGGTCGCCGGACGGTACGAGGATCGCGTATCAGTCGGACGACGATATCTGGGTGATGACCGCCAGCGGCAGGAACGCCCATGTGGTGTTCGCCAGCCCCGCCAGCGATACCTGGCCCTCATGGTCGCCGGATGGATCGAAGATCGCGTTTGCCACCGGAGACGACGGAGACTTCGAGATCTGTGTGATTGATGCAGAGGGCAAGGGGGATGTGACGTGCCTGACGGATAACTTCTGGCAGGATGTTCAGCCCGCATGGTCGCCGGATGGATCACAGATCGCCTACGCATCCGACCGCAACGGGAGCCTTGACATCTGGGTGATGAATGCCGACGGCACAGACCAGCGGCGGTTGACGGTCTATGCTCGCGATGACTGGGCTCCGGCCTGGCGGCCCGTGCCGTGAGATACACGCGATAGAACTCAAGGCCCCGCCGAAGCCGGAAACCAGGCAGGGATTTCTATCCTGCCATCTTCGATGTCCAGGGTTAGCAGAACAGAACCCTCATAAATGGCGGGGTGAATGAACCCGAATGATGCCCTGACGATCAGGCGATTGTCTCCCAGCCAGGCGACTGGGGATAAAGTAAGCCTATTGAGCACCATATCGTCCGGGTTGATAAGGTTCTTGACCTGTCGCCATTGCTCTTCTTGCAAATGAGTGACCTGTTGCGATGCCCGATCGTAGATCAGCAGGATCGATCCGTCGCCGACACCACCTTCTATCACCAACCGTTCTCCATCTGGCGACCACAGAGGATGTTCCAGCCCAGGATCATCGGCGATGCGCTTCGCTTCTCCACCGCTGCGAGGAATCAAATACAATCCCTGCACCTCTGGCGATCTGAAATACGGGTCAATGTCGCCGCTTATGCTATACGCGATGAGGTCTTCCTGTGGAGACACGGCCATCGGCACATGCAGCACAACCCACGGATCCATAAACAGCCAATCGCCATAATGCAAGGGCTTCTCGGCGATTGCGTGGATCGTCGTTGCTGCATCCGTCGTGAGATCGATCTGTGCGATGGTCGGCAGCGCGAACTTCCATGAGGGGCGCGCCGTGTGAAAGATAGAGAGGATCAGGACATCCTTGCCGGCTGCGATCAGACTGCCGGTAGCCAGGTCATATTCCCCACCAAGGGATGCGTCCAGCAGGCGGCTCATGGTTCCTGTGGCGGTATT
>JAHEME010000104.1 GCA_024643825.1 Chloroflexota bacterium
ACATCGGGGAAACCCGTAAATAAGTCCACACCAGATCAAGATTTGCATGGGTAAACAGCTTGAAGCCTCGATAATCGTAAGCAACCGCCAGCGCGGTAAACTCGGTGTAGGCCATCAGATGCTTGAACCCCACACTCTGCGCGACGGTGATCATGCGATCATTGGAACTCGCGGTAAAGAACCGTAGCAGCCCGACTCCATCCTGGCGAAATCGCTGCACCATGTGATCGATCAGGGCGCGCCCGACCCCTTTGCCCTGATGAGCCGGTTCCACACGAACCCCTTCCAGCCACCATTCCGCTTCGGCAAGCTTCAGGAGGCGGCACAGCGCCACAACTTCGCCCTCGATCTCCGCCACGACCAGATGGCCCGGCTGTGTGGAAGATACCCAATCCAGCCAGACAAACGCCGTGATGTAATCGCCCCAGTTCCAGGTGCTTCCGATCCAGCCAGAGATGGCAGGCCAGTCGTTAGCAGTCCCTGCTCGGAAGGTGATAGGCTGCTCGTGATCAGACATCGTGAGTTCTCCGTGAGACTTCCCTCACCTGCTTATGACTCAGAATCGTCGTCCGCAGACTTCCGGGATCGACTGCGGCGGCGTGGTGGGGCTACTGTCTCGATTTGCTGTATTCGTTCCAGTTCAGCCAGACGATCTGCTTTGGGCGCAGAGGGCGGTCCCACCATCGGGAACGGATCGAGGTCAAACAGCATCGCGTAGATGTAACGCCCCAAAGCCCGCAGGGTCGCAATCGTGGGAGCCGCTAACGCTACCCCCAGCACTCCACCTACGCTGGCCCCTACGATCAGGCCGAGAATCACGACCATCGGGTGCAAATGAATCTCGCGCCCGATGATGCGGGGGATCAGGAAGTTCAGGTCAAACTGGGTGAAGGCCAGATGCACGCCAGCCACCAGCGCAGCGAATACCACATTGGATACGGGCAGCGTCGTCGAGCCTTCCAGCAGCGCGACGATCAGCGCGATGACAATCCAGATCGTATGCCCGACGCTGGGCAGGAATTCGAGCACAGCCGCCAGCATCCCCATCAGAAGTGGCTGGGGCAGCCCAAGAATCGCACTCAGAATCGTGATAATCACCCCAACAAGAATCGCCAGCACAAACTGCCCCCGGAAGAACGCCCCCCAGATGCGGTTGATCTCGGTCATCAACTGGCGCGCATCGGACTGATAGCCGCGTGGGATCAGGCCATGCAACCACTCAATCACCTGATCGGCGTCGCGCGTCAGGTAAAACCCGATCAACGCGGTAAACACTGCCAGAAGAAAAGTCTCGGCAACACCGACGACCAGTTCAATAGGTTGGGTAGCAGACGAACGGACGAAGTCCAGGAGGGCTGTGGAAATCTGATCCGAGAGCACCTGCACCGTGATCTCGAATCCCAGAATCTGCACCGTTTGTTCCGGTGGAAGTTCCGCCAGCGACCGCGCGAGATTGTTTAGCTCGCCCTGCCCATACGTGAGCGCGCTCCCGATCAACGGCGCGACGATCACAACCGTGACGGTAAGAAGGCCAATAATCACCAGATACAGCAGCGCAGTTGCCAGCCCGTGCGGCAGCCGTGAGTTCTGTTTAATACGCTGCACCACCGGGTACAGCAAGTAAGCGATGATCGCCCCCACGACGATGGGAATCAGAACAATATGGAAGCGCACCATCGCCGCTACCAAAAACAGGAGGATCAGGATTCCAACCGCCAGCTTGATGGTCGGGTTCCATTGAGGGCGCAATGTGCCGCCTACATTTATTTTCGGCGTTTCCAAGCGTCAGGCCCTTTCTATAGGAAGATCGGATAGGCGAATGGTCCCTGCCAGCAGGTTGCTGGGCGCATCGGGGCCAGCAGCCGCGCTGAGACTTCTACTGCGACAGGAGCGCGACGACCACAATGCGCTGCGAGTAGGTCTGGAACAGCGCGTCCCAGCCCGTACACGTGATCAGCGTGAGACGAGTATCCGGCGTTGGATAGGCAACGTCTACCGCCTCCGGTTCGACCACCTTGTTCTCGGAGACGATAAACACATATTCACCGCCGCCGCGCTCAATAAAGATACGATCACCAAGCCGAAGAGTTTCGAGTTCCTGAAACGGCCCCCACCCCGCACCGGGGACGGTGACATGCCCGGCCAGCACCGCATTGCCCGACTCTCCGGGGTATGCCGAGCCTGCCAGATGCGCGACCTCGGTTTTGAGGCGCGAAATATCCCACTGGCGAGCTACAAACGGAGCCTCGATCATCGGGGCTTCCACATCTAACGTGGGGATGAACAAACGAACATCATCCGGTACGGACGCAGAATTGGGAGAAGCCCCGACTCCTATCGAGTTTGCGGCGGGATGGATCATGCGCCACACATACACCCCGGCGAACCCGATCACCGCTACGAAGGCGATCATCCCCCAGCGCAGAAGCCGCTGGCGGAGGGTGTAAGCGGAATACACGCTGTAGCCGTACCCCCGGCGATACTGCCATACCTGCCCTGCACGGAGCAAGAGCAGCACGGCAACACCCATCAGCAGGCCAACGATCAGGGCCAGCCGATCTATCGATGGCAGCAGGGAAAAACGCAGATCCAATCGTCAACTCCATAAGGTAAGGCTTGTGGGGGATTATACCACGGGGAAAGCAAAGGGCGGATCGTGTTGATCCGCCCTTTGTAGATGAAAATGCTTAGTCGCGGTTTCCGCCACCACCGCGATACCCGCCACCACTGCTGCCACCGCCACGACGATCTCCGCCGCCACCACGACGCTGACCGCCACCACCACCGCCTCGGCGATCTCCGCCGCCACCGCGACGCTGCCCGCCACCCCCGCTGGGGCGTGAAGGATCAGCAGCCTGCGCTTCTTCCAGCGTCCAGCCTTCGAGCACGGCCTGACGGCTCAGGCGAATCTTGCCATCACCCCCGATATCCGTCACCATCACCATGATCTCATCGCCAACTTTGACCACATCGGCGACGCTGGCAACTCGGAACGTATCCAACTGGCTGATGTGTACCAGCCCATCCGTTCCGGGGAGAATCTGCACGAACGCGCCAAACGGCTCGACGCGCACCACACTCCCGGTATAGATGCGGCCCAGTTCCGCCGATTCGGTCAGCGCCTGAATGCGGGCAATCGCCGCATCCGCTGATGCGCCGTCCGTCGCCGCCACATAAATCGTGCCATCTTCTTCGATGTCGATCCGTGCGCCGGTTTCCTCGGTAATGCTGCGGATCGTCTCGCCACCCTTGCCGATCACAGCCCCGATCTTTTCAGGATTGATCTTGACGGTCGTGATCCGAGGTGCATGCTCGCTCATTTCCTGGCGCGGTTCTGCGATAGCTTGCAGCATCACGTCAAGAATCTTCATGCGAGCCTCGCGCGCCTGGTTCAGCGCCTGCGCCATGATCTGATCCGGGATGCCCTTGATCTTGATGTCCATTTGCAGGGCCGTGATCCCGGTGGCGCTCCCGGCAACCTTGAAGTCCATGTCGCCCAGGTGATCTTCCATGCCCTGAATATCGGTGAGAACGGCATACTCATCACCGTCTTTGATCAGGCCCATCGCGATCCCGGCAACGGGGGCTTTCAGCGGAACGCCTGCATCCATGAGGGCCAGCGTGCTGCCGCATACGGATGCCATCGAGGTTGATCCATTGGAACTGAGAGCCTCGCTCACCACGCGGATGGTATACGCGAACTTTTCTTTTTCAGGGATCATGTTGCGCAGAGCAGTTTCCGCCAGCGCACCATGCCCGATCTCGCGCCGCTTGGGGCCGCGCATAAAGGCTGTCTCCCCCGTCGAATACGGAGGGAAGTTATAGTGATGCATATAGCGGCGTGTCTCGGTCGGTTCTACGCTATCCGTGACCTGGGCATCACGCGGGGTTCCCAGCGTGAGGATGCTCAACACCTGAGTCTCGCCGCGCTGGAACAACCCGGAGCCATGCACTCGCGGGATCACGCCGACTTCGGCGCTCAGGGGCCGAATATCGGTCAGGCCGCGCCCATCCGGTCGCACCTTGTCAACGATGATGCGGCGTCGAACCTGCTCTTTCACCACGTCGCTGAAGACCGACCGGACATCCTTGAGCCGCAGCAGATTATCTGCTTCATCTTCCGCCGTATATTCATCGACCACCTGCTGACGCAGGTCTTCCAGAACGGCATCGCGTTCGTCACGGTCAAAGTGATCGCGCAGGATCGTGGCGATGTGCTGCTCCACCCGGCTTGTCACCGACTCGGTGAGCGTGTCATCGATGACTTTGCCAGTGAAGATCCGCTTCTCTTTGCCGATCTCGGCGCGCATCTGATTTTGTAGATCGATGACGGGCTGCATCGCCTGATGCCCGATGGTCAGCGCCTGGATCATCACTTCTTCGGGCACTTCCAGCGCGCCACACTCAACCATCAGAATGGCGTCGGCTGTTCCCGCCATGCGCAGATCAAGTGTGGACTGTGCAATTTGCTCGTAGGTCGGGTTGATCACGAATTCCCCGTCAATCCGCCCAACGCGGACGGCTCCGATGGGGCCTTCCCACGGAATATCCGAGATCATCAGCGCGGCGCTCGCAGCGACCACGCTGATCGTGTCTACCGGGTGTATCTGATCGGCAGCAAACGGCGTGATGATCACCTGAATCTCGTTGCGAAGCTGCTTGGGGAACAGCGGGCGAAGCGGTCGATCCGTGAGGCGTGCGATCAGAATCGCGCTCTCCGGTGGACGGCCTTCGCGCCGGAACCAGTTGCCGGGGATGCGCCCAGTTCCATACAAACGCTCTTCAAAATCCACACTCAAGGGCAGGAAGTCAATCCCCTCCCTGGGTTTGGAACTCATCGTAGCCGTCGCCAGCAGCATCGTGTCGCCATCACGGATGGTGACTGAGCCACCTGCCTGGAAGGCAAAACGCCCGGTTTCAATCGTGAGTTCACGATCTCCCATAGGCGCGTGAAACGTACGTACATCAGACATAAGGTGTCCTCCTGGAACACAGGCATCGGGATTGCACACGCAAACCCGTAATGCCCAAACTGTTTTCACGGAGGCCAGGGACTGGAAACTGATGTCAAGAGGTTTACCTTGACCGCACTTTCCAATTCCTGCCCCTCCGCGCTCGATGACCCTACTCTCAGCGTGTAAAGAAAAAACGAGTAGAGGAGCCAACGGCGCTCACTCTACTCAGTTGGCTTTCCACGCTCAGGCGGAATGCAGACAATCTCTTGCAAGGGACTGCTTCAGCTTACCGACGAAGCCCCAGACGCTGGATGAGCTTCTGGTACTCCTCAGGCTTGGTAGTCCGCAGGTAGCGAAGCAAACGGCGGCGGCGACCAACCATCTTAATCAGCCCATGACGAGAGTGCTCATCGTGAATGTGCCGCTTCTGATGCTCGATCATCTGGTTGATGCGCACAGTCAGCATCGCAATCTGCACCTGCGATGACCCTGTGTCACCTTCCGTGATGCCGTAATCTGCAAAAATCTCCTGCTTCTCTGCTTTTGTTAACGCCATTTTGGGTCGTCTCCCATTCTATGTCTCCAAGCGGGCCGGAGAGAGGCCCACTGGTCGATTTTTAACCTGCCCAGTATAACGTGCCGGGTGTCGGTACGCAAAAAGGAAGCCCTTCGCGCATTCAGTGCGGAGGGCCTCACTATCTCAGTTGAACAGCTAGGCCATCTGTTTGGCAGGTTCGGTCTTCAGCAGATACTCATATGCGCTGAGAGCCGCCTTCGCCCCCTCGCCGATGGAGACCAGCACCTGCTCTGAGAACGTGTCGGTCACGTCGCCAGCGGCGTATACGCCGGGCGAGTTCGTCTCATTGCGGGAATTGATCTTGATGTGCCCCTTCTTATCCAGCGTCACCAGATGCGCGACAAGCTGCGTCCGGGGAATCAGGTCACGCTCCACGAAGATCGCATCGGCGAACAGTTCACGCTCGCCGTCTGTTCCCTTCACCACCACGCTGCGGGCATACGTATCACCCTTGACCTCCACCACCTGGAACCCTTCCAGAAACTCGATCTGCGGCAGTGTGCGCAGCCGTCGCCCGATGGGGGTATCAAGATCATTGGGAAGCGCAGCCACCAGCTTGACGTTGCGTGCATTGCGTGCCAGTTCCGCCACGCCGCGCAGCGCCAGATCACCATCGCCGATCACGACGACATCCCGATCAATGAACAACTGCGCATAGCTCAGCGCGCTGTAGCACAGACCGCGCATCATGAATTCGTGTTCGCCGGGCACATTGAGCAGTTGCCCCTTCGCGCCCGTCGCCACGATCAACGCGCGCGTCTGGTGCGTTCCGCCCCCGGTGGTCGTGATTTCGTAGCCGCCATCGATGGCTGTGATCTTCTCCGCATTTTCCATCACACGCACAAAGTCGAGATACTCGATCTCGCGCGAGAAGCGGTTGAGAATCTCGTCTCCATTGATCACCATATGACGTTCCACGAACGGAAGTTGAAGCATGTAGTTGGTCTTACCGCCCAGGTCTCGTGTGATCAGCAGCGCGTCCAGCCGCTTTTGTACCGCATACATCGTAGCGGTCAGTCCGGCAGGCCCACCGCCGAGGACAATTAGGTCGTGCATGGATAGACTCCTCTCTCGTTAGTAGGCTTCGTTAGCATCGAAGGCAGAGTCGGCTTCCGTCCCGTCTTCGGGGGGAGCTTCAGGGATGTACCCTTCGGTCATCAGCATATGGGTCATATTGCGCGAGGATTCGATGATCACTGAGGCACGGTCGAATTCCTGCTGGTAGGTCGTGGTCTTGAGCGCCACACCCTGCTCAATAGCTTTCATGGCGACGGCTGCCGCTTCTCGTGGGAAGACTTCCCATTCGTCCATCGTGGGCAGAATGTAGTCGTCAGTCAACCCCTTCTCTTCGGCCAGCTTCGCCAGTTCTACCGAGGCGGCGATAGCCATCTCATCGGTGATCGTCGTCGCACGCACATCCAGCGTGCCCCGGAAGATTCCGGGGAAGCCCAGCGAGTTGTTCACCTGATTCGGGAAGTCGCTGCGCCCGGTGGCGACGACGGCAGCCCCGGCGTCTTTGGCCTCCCACGGCCAGATTTCCGGGATCGGGTTCGCCATCACCATCACGATGGCATCCTTCCCCATCCTTTTGATCGTTTCCTTCTTGATGGTATCGGGGCCAGGCGTGGAGAGCGCGATCAGCACATCTGCACCTTTGACCGCATCGTCAATGTCGCCCTTGATCTCTTCCCGATTGGTGATCTGGCACATGTGCCACTTTTGCACATACTCGCTGCGGCGGTCATAAATATCCTTGCGATGCTTGCCCAGGATACCCTTGCTGTCGATCATCATGCAGTTTTCCGGGTTGGCTCCATAAGCATAGATCAGCCGGGAGCAGGCCACATTCGAGGCCCCTACTCCTAAGAACACGATCTTCAAGTCTTCAAACTTCTTGCCGACCACCTTCGCCGCGTTAATCAGCCCGGCCAGCGTCACCGAAGCCGTCCCCTGCTGATCGTCATGCCAGATCGGGATTTCGGCCTGCTCGCGCAGCGTATCCAGGACGCGGAAACACTTCGGTTGCGAGATGTCTTCCAGGTTCACACCGCCGAACGCAGGTTGCAGCATCAGCACCGTATCGATGATCGCATCCGGGTCTTTGGTGTCCAGCATGATCGGTACGGCGTCCACGCCGCCCAGGTACTTATAGAGAAGGGCCTTGCCCTCCATCACGGGCAGCCCGGCTTTGGGGCCAATATCGCCTAATCCCAGCACCCGCGTACCATCCGATACGACGGCGACGGTGTTCCACTTGCTGGTGAATTCATATACCAGTTCGGGGTCAGCTTCGATGGCCTTGCATGGCGCAGCCACACCGGGCGTATACCAGATCGCAAAGTCATCCAGGCTGCGGACGGGCGAACGCAGCGCCGTTTGCGTCTTGCCATGATAAAATGCGTGCAGCCGCATCGCATCTGCGGCTGGCTTCTTGGCTTTAGCCAGCAGTTCTTCCGTTGTGACTTTCTTCTGTGCTTTGGGTTTCTCCGAAACAGTCATGCGTTCAACTCCTTTGAGGAGAGATATACAACGAGGCGAATCCAGTGATGTCGAAGGGGGACAGCATCGACTGCCACCCCATACCGTCAGCATAACGCGCCGACGCGGGCGGCAGTCAGTACTAAAGATCATCG
>JAHEME010000749.1 GCA_024643825.1 Chloroflexota bacterium
AATTCATGCAACATGGTATCCACATCTCCGGCGAGACCAACTGCATTCATCAACACAAAAGGCCGTTTCAGCGAGGGGAAGCTGGTGCAGAATGCACCGGGAGCTTTGCCCTTGTAGTTCGGCAAATCCATGAGCTTTTCGCGCCGCATCGTATCGAAGTATCCGCCGAGCTTCGGGTCAACTCGCTGGAAGATGCGCGCCCCGGCTTCCTCCAGAACAGCAGCATCGGCAAATGGTTTGAGCGGAGGTCGCCCCAGCGGGTCACCCGTGAGATCAGTGCTGCGCATCACATCGACGCCTACATCCCACGGACGCAGCGTATCCACGCCCCAGCGCTGGCGGCGGCGCTCATATACGCGCGCGGTAGCGGGGACGACGGCTTTCTCGATGGCAGCATGAAAGGTCTGTGCGTCATCCGTCGAATAATCGAAGCGCAGTTTGTCCTGCCACATGTAGTCGCGGAAGTCCTTCTTCCCTGCGTTGGCGGCGATCTTGCGCCGAACCGCCATCAGTTTCTGGAAGTTCTCATTGATGGCCTGCCGATCTTCCAGCACGCGATTCGATCCTTTCCGCCAGGCGCGTTCGCGGGTCTCACGATCCGCATTCGCCACCAGCGGAACCAGCCCCGCCATCGTGACTTCTTGCCCATCCCACTCGATAGTCTGCTCGCTGATAATCTGATCGTAGACCAACCCCAGCTTCGTATGTTCCGTCGCCAGCGGGATGTTCTCTTCTCGATACAGGTCAGCTTCGGCGCGCATATTCCGCAGGGGAATCGTGAAACCTTCTGGCTCCAGCCCACTCTCCAACAGTTTCTTCTTCAACTGCTGCTCGGCATCCGATGCAGGCGGGATGATCTGATCGAGGAAATCTGTGAACGCCTTCTGAACAACTTTGTCGGCAGTATTGAGCGTGGTCGCCAGATGCAGACGGCTGTAGCGTTCGTCAATCAGATCATTGACGTGCGTCCAGTCTGCCAGCCACTGACCGATGCTGGACTGCGTGAGTGCTCGTGCGATCAACTCCTCGTAGTAAGGCTGGAACTTCGCCCATTCCCAGTCCATCACTTCAAGGGCTTTGGCGGGTAGATCAGAAAACATACGACATCCTTTCTTACATGGCAGGGATCAACTCGGCTGTGCTGCATCCGCATAACGGCGGCTGATATTTGGAATCAAGTAGTCAACAAATGCCTTCTTCTGATCAAAATCCGGCTTCCATCCCCAGTCTTTGCGAGCGCGGCTGTCATCCTGATCCACAGGCCAGCTATCGACAATCATCTGCCGCCGCTGATCGGGTTCAAAGGCGACCTGCGCATTCGGGAATGCACGCTTGACTTCAGCAAACATTTCCCCGGCAGATGGGTTGAAACTGGTGATATTGTAGACGTGTGTCGTCAATGCTTCTTTGGGCGCATCTTCCAACTGGATCAGCGCCTTGATCGCATCCGGCATTGCCATGAAGGGCATCCGGGTATCTTCCCGAACAAAACAGGCATAGGGTTCCCCTTTTGCTGCCTGATGCAGCATCTCTGGGCCGTAGTCGCTGGTTCCGCCTGTAGGGAGCGTGAATGCGCTGATCAATCCGGGGAAGCGGATCGAACGAAAGTCCACACCGTGCACAGCTTGATCAACCGCAAGCTGTCGATAATGCTCCGCATAATAGCGTCCCAGGTGTTCGCCATACAGCTTGTTGCACCCGTACATGGTGGTGGGAACATTCCATTCCCACTCCCTGACCGCGCCCTCTCGTTCTTTTGTTGCGAGATCAGGCATTCCATAGACCGCCACCGAACTGGGGAAGATGAACTTCACAGGGATGCCCAGCCAGCCAGATTGATCCACCGCCAGTTTGAGCAGATTCATCGTGCCTTCGACGTTGACACGATGCGCGATCTCCGGGGTAAATTCCGCACGAGTCGAGAGCAGCGCCGCTAGATGAAAGATACGGGGAATAGCAAACTCACTGACCAGCCGTCCGAAGAGCTGCTCGTCGAGAATATTACCCATCAGGGCAAGTTGGCAGCGAGCACGCAGCGATTTGGGGATCGGGTTGACATCCAGGGCGAGGATGTTGTTCACGCCATCCTCCGAGAGGCGTTCGATGAGCGCCTGACCCATCTCACCTGCGGCTCCCGTGATCACCACAACTTCTTTACGCATGAGGCCTCCTGAAATACACCGATGGAAAAGGTACGAGCGAAAGGCGGCCTACCGGGGATGCAAAAGAATCAGTCTCCTTGAC
>JAHEME010000750.1 GCA_024643825.1 Chloroflexota bacterium
ACACTCGTAGTAGTCACAGGCTTCCAGTACCTTTTGCACCCTATCTCTATGTTCTGCAAGTCGGCTGAACAAATACACATCGCTCCCCCAGTTGCCGACAATCCATGTTGGGAAACTATCGCCCATTCTTTCTTTCGTATCCAGGGTGAGGTAGCCAGCGTGTTGAATCTCCATCGAGTGAACGATATCAGGCTTGATCTTTCTGATAATGCTGTCAAGCCAGTAATCGGATGTGTCTCTGTTGAGCCGTTCGATCATACGTCTGGCGTGCCCACTCCCCCGATGATGCGGCCAGTGCGCAAGGATCTTAATGGCAAGCCGTTTTGCTGCTGCCGGGCGCAGATAAGAGTCCTCATGAAACGTAATCTTATCTTTCAACAGTGGGTGCAGCGGCTCTGGCGTGGAAGGGACAAGATGAATGTCCCACCCCTGATCTGTAATCTGGCTGATCCAACGGGCAGTATGCACGCTGCTTGGAAAAGCTACAAAAAGTATCCGCATGGCGCCTGTTTGAGCTAAGGAGTGGACGAAGATAATAGAATTTCGCGAAAAGCACGCTGTGCCTTCAGCAGATCAAAATCGACATGAGCACGGTTACGTGCATTTTGTGAGATTTGCTTTCGTACGTTCGAATCTTCAAGAAGCGTCTCTATCGCCATGGCCAGAGCCGATGGGCTGTCTTGATCTACCACAACTCCACACTGATGCTTTTCAACATAAGTAGCGACAAATGAGTTTGCAGGGGCATGTACCAGAAGGGGTCTACCGCTCGCAAGGTAATCGCCAAGTTTGCTCGGTGCAGCGGTACGAATTACCTCGTCAATACCGGTATGAAATCCCAACGGCAAGAACAGAATATCTGCTTTGCGCTGCACGTCTGCAGCAGGTTCTTGACTGAGATGGTCATGCCAAACAACCCATTCGTCATCGTTTGCAGCAAGTTTCAACATCGAAGCTGGCTGATTTGAATAAATATGAAGCCGAATCTCAGGTTGGTTTAGTTGGCATAGAGCAGCGACCAGATTTGTCAACGCATCGGCATTGGCATGATACACAGCGCCCGTAAATACAATGGTGATCTTTCCTTGTTCTGTGGGCCACGTTTCAATACTCTTGTTGTCCAAAGAGGCTTCATCACAAGGGTTATAGATTATATTCGAGGAGACACCGTAAAGGTTACGAAGTTCCTCCTGCATACGCTCGTTCGGCACAATAATGCCTGCCGCACTCCTTAAGATGTAAGGTTCGACCCATCGTGCGAGAGTGCGATCAAGCTGATTTGTCCATTGGTAAGCGTACCAATCGAACATATAGGCAAAAAATGGCACTTGGGCATACCGGCTAGCCAGGAAGCTGGAGGGAAAGTCAATGTAGTCACCTGTGCATGCGACAATGGCCTTGCACTCCTGTGCTTTGATGATCTGCTTTAGCTTCCGTGCGCGATAACGAATATTCAACATGTGAATGAGTGGGCGAAACAAGAATCGAGGAAACTGGTGCGTCTTCGGAATCGTCATATGGCCATTCGTTGGGACATGCTGAATATAGGTGCCGGGGAGCCACTCTTCCTGTTGTGTTGGGTAAAGTGGACGGTTGTATTCGCCGTTCGAAATGAGACAATAGTCCTCTGGTGACCAACCGCTAAGCAACCGATACAACACTTTTGATTGCCCACTTCTATGTGGTGGGAGGACTCTTGACAAAATTGCTACTTTCAAGGGTTGCTGCATACGAGGATCGTCTTTCCGAAATTCTAGACCGTGCCCTGAGCAACCGGAATGCTCATCCGGTCTACCTACACAATCGAAGATTTGCTCATACAGGGTCTAAGAAAATTCATAGTTCGTGACTAATGCTTCGTACTTGTCAAAATCGGTTAACAGAATACCTATTGGGGGGAGAATGCTCGAACACGATTAACAATTCGCACTACGAATCTGCGTAGAAATTTCAGCGCGTTTGCAATCCGAGATCGAGATTGATGCTGGACTTGGAACAGCCTTGTTTTAACAAGCATTTTGCGGTCAACTCGCGACTTGAAGAGGCTTAAAGCGTAATCATATAGCCGAATATCAAACTTATTATGCCGGTGAATCATCGCTATTATGTCAGGCGGAATCTCTGCTAGTGAGGTTCGATTGGATGCCACATTATGTCGCTCATAAAAGAATGGCTTTGAGCTTAATCGCCAGCCCAAAGAGCGGCTAAACAGCGCCAAAGATTCGTCAAATTTCTCAGT
>JAHEME010000105.1 GCA_024643825.1 Chloroflexota bacterium
GACCGTCCCCGCCGATACCAGTTCAAGCTGCTGGATGCTCAACGTGTGCGGCCTGGCCTCATACCATTCCCGAACACGACCCTCCACCGCAGGGAAGACCCGCGCCAGGGTGCGCAGAACGACAATAAGCCCGGCAGTTGCCGCTGCCAGCAGCGCAAGTTCTCGTAGAAAGTTCAGGATGAGGGCGGCTGTGAGCGTAATGCTCAGAAATATAGCGATGGGCAGCAAGAGGGCATCGACGGCCTGCATGGTTGGCTGCACCATCTCTGCCAGATGGAGCTGAGTAAACAGGCTGTTCAGAGTGAGAACGAACACAAACCAGAACACGATGCGGGGTGCCCATTTCTGGAATTGCCGCTGAATGTTTTCGGCATCGCCCCCCAGCAGCCGCGCAATGCGCTCCCCTGTGATTCTGCGCCGGACGAGACGTCGCACCAGGGCAGAAGTGACTACGGCCACCAACGTGCCTCCGATGAAGATCACCAGCGGCAGAACAAGCTGTGGAAGGTACTCACGAATCCCTTGCAAAATCAGCCTCTCTCCCGAAAACCTTGCATGACTGAGGGCAGGCAGCTATTTACGTCGGTTTTCGGATATGCGGAATCCCGGTGCTTGATACCCCTCCGGCAGCGTCTCATCCGGGATTGCCATGCGGTTGCCATCCCTCAATGACGTATAGTGTGGCGACATGATCTCCATCCCCGCCGCGTTGAAGTGATCCTGGATCGCCTCATGCAGCGCGGAGTAGGTCAGTTGCATATGGTTGGGGGCATCCGTGAAGGCATTGAGTTCGTAGCTCACGAAGAAGTCATCCAATGACTTTTGCAGGATGTACGGCTCAGGCTCGGCGAGGATACCCTGAGTAGAGTGTGCGGCGGCGA
Source organism: Chloroflexota bacterium (assembly GCA_024643825.1). GTDB lineage: Bacteria > Chloroflexota > Anaerolineae > Aggregatilineales > UBA3940 > JAHEME01. The sequence goes on from JAHEME010000105.1 coordinate 882, forward strand.
TCAGCAGTGCATGGACATCACGCCAGGGCGCTTCGTAGCTGATTGTCACCGTCGTCTTGAGAATCAGGTTACCTTCCCGCCCTGATCCACTGAAGTTTACGATGTGCGTTCCCATAATTGTAGCATTCGGGATCGTGATATCTTCGTTATAGATCGTGCGGATGCGCGTCACCAGCAGGGAGCGTTCGGTCACGTCGCCGATGTGATCGCCGATCTGCACCCGATCCCCAATCCGGAAGGGACGCATATACGTCAGCACCAGCCCGGCGATCACATTGGACACCGCCGAGCTTGACCCCAGCGAGATCAGCAGTCCAAGAAACACACCCACCGCCTGAAACGCCAGCGACCCCGAACCAGGCAGATAGGGGAAGATGATGATCAGGGCGAAAGTTAGCACCCCAAAACGTACGATCTGAAACGTGGGCATAGCCCATTCTGCATAGAACCCGGCCACCGAGATCACACGCTCGTCTACCGCCTCGAAGAAGATGCGCACCCCCCGGATCGCCAACCGTGCCAGGACCGCAATGATCGCAATGAAGACCACGTTGGGAAGGTAGTGAATCAGACTCTTCCACAGCGATTCCAGAGGAATGTAGATCACAGAACCCAGCGTCGCGGCGGCCCCCTTCGTACCGGGGAAGGAGTTGAAGACTGCCGAGGCATACAGCAGCAGCGCAATAACGCTGAGGATCAAGCGCAGGGCACGCAGCGCCAGCCGCGTGGCGTTGGCGATGTGCTGTGCCGTGAGCAATTCCAGGCCTTGCACCCGAACGGTTTTGAAGCGCATCGCCCACCACACGTCGATGCGTGCGATCAACGCCGGGAAGACTCGGTGAAACACGCGGAACACCAGGATCAGCCCCAGCGTGGCGAACACCGTATTGACGATCCCGTGCAGAAACTCAACCGCTTCCACGTACTCCAACGAATGCCCGGCAATGAGCGAAAGGTCATCCAGCAGCGGGAGCAGCAGCTCCCGCACCGAAGTCTCATAGAAGTTGAAGCCGATTACACGAAACGCGACGATCACGCTCAACAGCAGCATTGTGTGAAGCACCAGCCGTTCGGTATGAACGTCTATCGTGGTGGTGGTTTCTTCGGCTTCCTGCTCGTCGCTGCTGAACGCTTCCGCCAGCCGGTCGTCCAGCAGCGAGTGATGCAGGATGCGCCGCGTGATGTACGCTGCCAGCATCGCAATCACCCATCCGGCAGCCAGCACACCCAGCCCCGCCAGCAATCGGGGAAGATACTCCTGAAATACCGCACCTAACAAGGGAAGGAAGTTAGACATAGCGCCCCTCGTATTGGAAGAAGATTTGTGCAGGATACCATACGAGAGGCAAGGAGAGAAACAACGCGGAAGCCAGAATTCTGCCCCGGCTTCCGCGCCTGATCATGAAGTTATGTGCGGCGATGACCCGATTTACCCTGATCTATCCACGCTTCCCAACCGTCAGCAGCACCCCGTTCTGAGCCGGGTCGCGGATGAGCAGACCTTCATCCACCGTCTCGATAGCGATCCCTGCCTGTTCCACTCGATCCGCCACGATCTCCAGGTCTTCGGCGGTGGGCAGTTCGACGGTGATGTATCGCAAGCCCGTAGAATTCGGTGGGGGTGGAGGCGCGCCCTCCCCCTGCCACGTATTCAACCCAATGTGGTGATGATACCCCCCGGCAGACACGAACAGCGCCCGCATCTGCGGCATATCGGCTACAACATCGAATCCCAGTACCTCATGATAGAATCGGCGCGAATCATTCAGATCGGCGACGTGCAGATGCTCGTGCCCGACTGTTGTTTCCGGGTGCACTCCAGCCCAGGCGGGCAGTGGCTTGTCAATGTCATCGACCAATTCCTGCGGGAACGTCGGCCCTCCGCTGAAGGTTAGCTTGCCATCGACCATCGGCCACTGTTCCGGTGGAAAATCCCACGCAAGTTCGATCCCGTTTCCTTCCGCATCCGGCAGGTAGATCGCCAGATGCGTCTGATGATCGGACATCCCCTGCACGGGCGTGCGCGTCTCGGCGATGCGCTTCAGATGTTGCACCAACTCATCACGCGTGGGCACAAGCCATGCTGTGTGATACAGCCCGGTCGTCCTCCGAGCAGATCGCGCCCCCGGCACTTGAGTCAGATGCAGCAGGTCTTGACCACCTGCGCCCATTGCCGCGAAGTCTCCCTCACGCCGATGCAGATTGAATCCAATCGAATTTTCATAAAACGCGACCTGCGAATCCAGATCAGCGACGGTGTAATGAACCGCACCCATCCGCGTATCCGCTGCAATGCGAAATGTGGTCGCTGCCTGCTGTTGTTCCTGAGTGGTCATTCTTTCTCCCTCGCCCCGATACTTCGATAGTCGGGCTATAAAGTACCGTCCACTGAGAAGTGGACGGCATACGTAAAACAAATTTTCGGGTACTTACCTGTGCTATTTTGACGCTGCGATCTGCCCCTCACTTACACGCTATGGAATCAGCAGCGTGAGGAGTGTCAGCACTACCGCAGCAGCGAAGGCCCTCAGATACACGCGCCGTGCCTGGCGTCGCACCTGAGCTAGTTCCGCCTCATCGGTGATCCGCTCCACCCGTTCTCCCAGTTGACGCGTTCCACGCGCCGCCAGAGCCACTCAGGTTTTGTCCCGCCATTGAAAGTATCCGATAGCCGATCCCCAGAAGGGGAGGATCAGCGCCAGCCGCCACCACCGATCCACCCCGGTGGCGAGCATAGCGGCCAGAATCGCGGCAGTGATCACCAACCCGATCACGCCACCGATCAACCGCTTGCGACGCTCTGGCGAACTAATGTTGGGGGTACATACGTCTTCAGCAGAGACTACGGTCACAAAAGAAACCTCAATGAGAATACAGAATCGTTGATAGAACGTACCGCTAGAAGAGTGCGATCACAAGATTCAACCTCGTTCAGGCTCCTTCGCTATCCGCATCGATTGATTTCTTGCGACGGGTACGCGGCTTCTTCGCAGGCTTCTCCTCGCCTTCGGCTTCTGATCTCGGTTTGCGGGTACGCGGCTTCTTGGCTGCGGGGGGTTCTATCAGCGTCGCGTTTTCGTTTTTTGTCTTTCGAGTCTGTGGCTTCGGCGCAGATTCTTCCGCCGCTGCTACTTCCGCAGGCAGGGAAGGCGCTGGCTCGGCGAGCTTCGCCTCGATGGGTTCATCCATCTTCTGCATCGTCTCATAATAGGCTTTGCCGAATAGCGCACCCATCATCACCGAGGAATACGCCATCACGACACCAATAAACACAGGGTACAGAAAGCACAAAACAATGGTAAAGAAGGAGATCGACGCGATCAGGGATGCCCCGATATTCAGCGCATACCACACTACAAACGCGATCAGGAAGTTGCCCATTCCCTTGCGTGCGATTTTCCAGACCTCACCCAGTTCAAATGCTGCCCCCAGCCGATCCAGCGCAATCGCGCGGGCCAGCCCGACGTTAGCCAGAATCATCAGGGGAAACATGAGCAGCGAGCTAATTCCCATTAGCACGAAAAAGCAGGAGAACATCACGACCATCGTGCCCACGCCAAGTTCCGCTGAGTCGAGAGCAGAACCCATCAGTGGCCCGGTGAAGCTCGCCCCGATCCACAGGATCACCGCTACGGTGATTAGCAGTATGTACGGGAGAAAATAGACAAACATCACGGCGATGTATCGCAGCGAATCGAGTACAATCTCGCCGAAGTCATCCCACTCCGGCAGCGTTGGCTCCTCGCCACGAATAGTCTGGCGCATCACACGCATCCCATATCCATACATCAGATACAACACGGGCGAAAACACAATGCCGATCAGTCCGATTAATGCACTGATCCCGAACTTATTCTTCCAGCGTTCGTCCTTGAAGGGGAACCCGATCAGTTCCGAAGTGATGTTCATACAGTTTCCTCCGATTGTGTGCGAGGAGTCATGCTTTCACTGTACCATACAGCGACAGCATGTGGGAATCTCCCACAAACTGAAGGGCTATCAAAGAGTATTGCGATGCGTTGCCGTGGTGTCTCCGGGCTGCCCTTCGTGCAGCGGAATCTCCGTGATGGGAAGATCGATCTTGCCGCCCGTGCGCAGATCGTACAGATCGAATGCCCCATCCGGCAGGCTGAGGATGCCGCACGTACGGCTGCCCAGCGCATCCCCGTGATCGCAAACCGACCCCGGATTCACCACCAGCAGATCGCCGATCTGTACCTGCATCGGTCGATGCGTATGCCCCAGGATGACAACATCCGCCTGCGCCTCGACCGCGATCCGATCATAGACATCGCGCGGGCTGTTCGGGTAGATGTAGATTTGCGCACTCCACGGCGCACCATGCGCCAGCAGTACCCGCCTGTCCTCCCACTCGAAGCGCAGAACGTCCGGCAAATGCAGCACGTGATCCAGAGACGATTCCGCCAACAGCCTCCGGTGATAGTTGGGATTCTGTGGGTCGCCGTTCTCACGCAGCCACCGCTGGTTGCCCACCGCGTCGAAATCGTGGTTTCCCTGCACGCACGGAATCTTGTACGCGGTCAGCAGTTCGATCACCGCATCCCCGTCGGGGCCATCACCCTTCTCTACGATGTCGCCCGCGCACAGGATCGTATGCACATGCTTTTCACGCAGCAGGTCGAGGGCTAATCCCAGCCCGGTGAGGTCGCAGTGAATGTCGGCAATCAGGCCAATACGCATGGGGACTCAGTTCGTAGTGGTGACAGGGAAGAAGTTCAAGTGCATCGCAGTGCGTAGGGCGGATTATGGAGAAGTCTCGGTGATCAAAGGTGCATACCTGCGTGATTTTCAACCTCTCAGCACTGAATCCGAATCCATCTGATTTAGAAATTGAAGTTTTGCTCTGAGGCCGCCTACTCTATTGAGCAAGTAGCACACTTCTACAATCACAACTTCTGGAGCGATGAGTTGGTTCTTATTCTCGTTTGCAAAGACCCGCGACCTTTGATGTCTCTTCTCGTTCTGAACATGCAAAGCATAGAGATAACTGCTATCGGGCAGAATCTTACGCATCCGAAGAAGACTCATTTTCATCCATCCAGCGCGCAAGATGCCTCTCCATTTCTTCATTCAAGACATCATTAGTTCATCGCCAAGTTGTATGGTAATTTCCTGCATACGCCACCTCCGGTAACATCATCAATACGCGATCATCACCGCGATGTCATTGACGTTGGTTCCCGTCGATCCAATCTTAATCAGCCCGCCGACCTTCTCAAAGAATTCGTAGCTGTTGTTGTTTGCCAGATACTCATCCGGGCTGAGGCCCATCGCGCGGGCGCGCGCCATCGTCTCCCCGGTTACCACCGCGCCTGCTGCGTCGGTTGGCCCATCGATCCCATCGGTAGAGAACGCCGCCAGCGCCACATTTTCCAGCCCTTCCAGCGCAATCGCTGCCGCCAGCGCAATCTCCTGATTGCGCCCGCCCTTCCCACTGCCGTGCACCGTGACGGTCGTTTCCCCGCCGATGAGCCACGCACACGGGCGGTCAGGCCGATCCACTAGACTCTGGGCCGTCATGCCGAGGTTCAGCCCCAGGATACGCGCTTCACCCTCGATATTGAATTCGTATCCCACAACCGGGAGACCGATCTTTTGTAGATGTTTGCGTGCCGCATTCAACGCCCGTCGATTGCTCCCGATCAGCATATTGCTCACGTTGACGAGTGCGGGATCGCCGGGTTTCAACGTCTCCTGGTGATCACCTTGTGCGCCCGCTTGTAGATAGCTCGTTACACTGGGGGCAGCCGTCATGCAACTGTAGCGTTTTAGTACTTCCACCGCGTCACCAAAGGTCGTCGGGTCTGAAGCGGTTGGCCCCGATGCGATGGCATATAACTGATCACCGATGACATCCGAGAGAATGAATGACCATACCTGCGCGGGCTGGGCGATCTGCGCCAGCTTGCCCCCCTTCAGGCGTTCGCAGTGCTTGCGAACTGTGTTCAGGGCATGGATCGGTGCGCCAGAATGCTGCAACGCCTCTGTGATCTTCCGCAAATCATCAAGCGTCAGCCCCTCAGAAGGCAGCGTCAGGTGAGCCGACCCACCGCCAGAAAACAAACAGATCAGCGTATCGCCATCACGAGCCAGGGCTGCTACTTCCGCAATCGCGCGAGCCGCCTTCACATTACGCTCATCCGGCAATGGATGGGCGGCAGGATACACGTTGAACCGTTTAGGCCGTTGTCTCAGGTTCTTCAGGCGTTCCGGCACGACGGCTACCGCCCCTCCCGCGAGATTCCCTTCAAACAGGCTGTCAAATTTCAGGGCCATTTCCAGCGCCGCTTTTCCTGCCCCGACCACGTAGCATGGCCCGGTCGTCTGCGTCAGCGCATACGGCCAGTTGCCATCAAGTGCCTGCGCAGGGTCGGCAGCATCCAGCGCCGCTTGAATCACAGAGTTGATATGCTGCCGATGATCGGCAAAATGAAGGGTTGACATCGTTATGCTCTCATCGCTCGTCCGCCCCAATACCAGAGTTGAGGCATCTCTTTTGTATCAGAACTTACGCAGTTGAATGTAGATGTAGGGGCGCCCGCCTACGAATGAACGTAACTCTGTGTAAGTCCTATGTGTATTGTAAGGCGAGTCGGCGTTTTTTGCCTTCCTTCCTCATAATCCCAAAACCAGTGTAAGGGGTTCGATCTCCTGCGTGATTTCCTGGATGCCCATCCGATCCTACCCCGGCCTACTGAATTCATCGCTGCCTATAAGATTCCATAAACGCGTTATAGGCGATCCGTGTGATGTCGGAGAGCACCTCGCTGCCCGGATACGCCGGATTCCCCCGCATGAAGATCGCCACCACGAACGCGCCATAAGGCGTTTCCACAATGCCCGCCTCGGTAAAGAAATGCTGATCGTAGTACGCATCGGCAGCACGGAATCCGTTCTTTGCATACACTCGCGCCTCATCCTGATCGGGCAGGAAAGCGTACAGCGACGAACCTTCGCGCGTTTTCTCCATCCAGGTCAGCCACTGCATCGTGTCCTCCGCGTTGAGCACTTCCCCCCGGTATACCCGTGCATAGAACTGCGCCAGTTCCAGCGGAACCAGCACCTTATCGCAAGAGAGTCCGGGCACGCAGCGCAGCAGCACGTAGCCACCCGGCAGCCCCAGCGTAGCATCGCCGCGACCGTAGCGCAGATCGTCCGGTGGGATGTAGCTGGAACCGTTTTCGTTGCACCCCCACGCTGCAAAGCGGAACACGAAGTTCGTC
>JAHEME010000106.1 GCA_024643825.1 Chloroflexota bacterium
ACACATCACTTAAGATTGCCTCCACTGCACGTGCAATTGCGCCAGCCGTACTCATGCCAACTGCTGTTGCGGGGAGAAGCAGCGACTGCACTCCATTCTGCCCTGTTGCTGGCAGCCATCCAAGTGTGATTGCAAATATCCATATGAGGAGGGTCCCGGTAAACATCACGGGGATCGCTATGGAAAACCCAGCCATTGAGCGCCCTATCTCAGTCCAGAAACCTTTTCCAAGCACACTCAGTATCCCCAGTCCCAGCCCTAGCACAATAGCAATCACCATACCAGATAGTGCAAGCTCCATCGTCGAATCAAAATGGTCGAAGATGGCGGTTCTTACCGATTCACCCGTAGCCCACGAAACGACCGAGGGATCTCCTGTCACGCCCCGGAGATAATTGCCATATTGCTGAAGTATAGGTAGATCAATGCCCAGATCTGCACGACGCCGTTCCAGGACTTGCTGGGATGCAGTACTCTGCACCAAGGCAGCCTCAGCGGGATCACCCGGCACTGCCTGCATAAGCAGAAATACCAGTGTAAGAATGATCCAGAAGGAAAACACCCCTTCAAGAATTCGACGACTAATGAAACCCAACAAAGACCGCCTACCTAGAATCCCAAGCCAATATCGGTTAGATATGGAAACCAGCCCTGAGCATCGAAGTGCAAGCCTTGAATTGATGGGCTCGCCCCATTTAAGTTGACATAATCGCGGATCGGTAAGACAAGTGCTTGATCCATGATCTCGTTTTGAATTCGAGCATACAGCGCGGCCCTGCGTGTAGCATCCACTTCTGCCTGAGCCTCAGCTAGAAGCTGATCCAGATTTGTGTCAGAAACATGAGACCAATTAAGACGAGAACCTGAAAGATAGAATGCGTTGATCACAGACGGATCTAACCCGAAAAAGTTGAGAGATATCGCATTATAGTTCTCGGTCGCGGCTGCATCACTCAGCATAGGGAATGAGGCAACCTGTTGAATAGTCACATGCACATGAAGCACAGATTCCCACTGGGATTCGATTAGTTGTGCTACTTCTGGGGATTGCCCCCAGGGAGGGACTACCAGGTTTATCTCTATTGGCGTTTGACCGTCATCTCGCCATCCGTCACCGTCCGAATCAACGAGTCCCGTTGTATTGAATAGAGCAACTGCCTGTACAGGATCGAACGCATAACGGCCTACCATATCGGATGAATAATACAATGTAGCCGCGGACAAAGGGCCATAGGCAATTGGAGAATAACCTTGGAATAGTGCCTGAACGATTGCCTGGCGATCTGTAGCCATAATCAGTGCCTGCCGAACTGCGAGGCGATCTGTGGGTGCGTGTGTCGTATTTAGGAGAAATTCCAATGGTTGTCCCGGCACAGCAACTGGCAACAATTGAATCGTTCCATCTGAAGCTAGCGCCTGTGCATCTGTCGGCAAAAGCTCACCCATGATCTGTGCGTCGCCGCTTTGAAGTGCCAGAGCGCGTGAGGCTGGATCAGGATAAAAACGGAATATGATTCGGGCTACAGCTGGTGCTTCCGTATTTGTTACAAGTGGCGGCCCCCATGAATAGTCTGGATTGCGCTCCAGAACCAGTCGATCATTAACAACGTACTCTACGAATTTGTACGGTCCCGTCCCAACTTGGTGAAATTGGTATGTCAGAGAATCCCATCCTGCCAGAGCTGCGGGCGAGGCAATCCCCAGATACGGCTGGCTCAGGCCGTCAAGTAAAGGGGCAAACGGCTCTGAAAGGATAATTGCGATATGGGTAGGGTCGATAACAGAAACATCTGATACTGGCCCAAGAAGCTGCGCCGCTTTGGCCGAATTATTGACCGGATCCAGTACCCGCAACAAATTGACCTTCACTGAATCTGCATCCATCATGGTTCCGTCATGGAAGACTACCCCTTGCTTTAGCGTGAAGGTGTAGGTAAGTGCATCCTCTGAGATAGTCCAGGCTTCCGCGAGACCAGGAACGAATTCCAGTGTGTTTGGATCTCGATAAACAAGAGTGTCGTATACACTCCGCAGAGGAATTCCCAGTTCTGCCGACGCATGAATATGGGGATCAATACCTGACGGAACTATGGTCAGTCCATAAACGACCTCCGTCGTATCATCTCCCCTGCTCGGCTGAGAACATCCAACGAGAAAAGGGAGGGAACAGGCTAGTGCCACCACTAAACACATTCTGTGCAGAGTCCGAACCATGTGACATCTCCTGGAAGCGATGCAACCCTATTCTAGAGCGCGTTGAGTATAGACCTTCGATAGGTTCCATCCAAGACACTGGCATTGAAACATATCTGTGGCGTAGGTACAATGTCGCATATGAATATGCTCGAAGAGACACGATGTACGGTATGCCAACGCTCAGATGCGGGCCACAGGACATATGGAAAGCGCCATTTCTGCGACGAGCACTTCGCTGCATTTTCGCAGGACACTCCCTCCCTGTGGCGCGCAGCTATCCTCGCAATCCTTTTTGCGGTAGCACCTGCGATTGGGCTGGGAATTGCAACTCAATTCTTCTTTCCTCATCTCCAACCTGTAAGTCCGTGGGCTGCCTTTATTCTTGCTACGATTCCTTCCGCAGCATGGATTCTCATTGTATACCGCACTTCGCGCACAACCGGGATCAACAGATCTTCCAGCCTACCAACTTTGTTCGTCGCCGGTATATTGGTGGCGGCAGCTATCAGCCGCCCCCTGCTCTTTGAGCTTATTGGAATAGAAGCATGGCTAGGAGCAACCACTGCCGCCAATCGGTTTCTGGGTGATATCCTTGTGCATGGTTTCTTCCACTCATTCATGCTGTACGCGATAGTGCGATACTTGGTGTGGCAAACTCCAATGTTTACCCGACGAAGCGATGGTATCCTGTATACGTTATCGGCAGCATGGGGTTATGCTCCCATGTTAGTCATTCTCACCACTTTCAATTTTGGACAGCTAGCTCTCCAAAGCGGCAGCCTTTTTGTCGCATCCCGTGTGCTGGCTTATCTCGTCCCGGCACCTATTATTGGCTTTTTCCTGGGACGAAACCGTTTTGAAGATATGCCTGTCTATTATCTGAGTGCCGGAATAGCTCTGGCAGCATTTCTGTGTGGTCTTACCCTGTATGCTGGAACAGAACTCAATAATATCCGTCTCAACCTTGCGCAGGATGGATATAGTCCCTGGCCGGGCCTCGTATTTAGCATTGTCACCACTATGGGTGTGCTGGCCGCTGTCGCGGGCCTCATGACACGACACAACAGCCTGACGCGAGCGCGTCTTCATCTTGAAGCATGACCAACATCATCTCGAACGATAGACAACCTGCGGTGTCAGATAGCACCAGGAATGACAGATTCGCTGGACTTCTGGCGATCATTATCAGCCTGGCTGCGATTGGTCTTGGTATGCTCATTCTCCAAAGGAGCCAGAGTGACACCTGGACCTATGAAAATCGCGAAGCAGGCATTGACGGTAGATACCCTGCACAGTGGCTGGTGGATGAGCGTGGAGACTATATTGTTCAAATCCGTGATCCACGTGCCACGCCATTCAAGACTCAATATGTGCTAAGGGCCATGCCCCTCAGTCAGCATAGCACCATTCGCAATGTCCTCGACAGTCTAACTTTGCAACGTTCAACCAGCCTATCAGGATACCGAGTACTCAACATTGAGGAGCGAAGTCTCGGGAATCGTTCCGTTACAGAAATGGCTTTTGTGTTTGTCAATACAGATCCTAATCCCTACATTGAACGCCTCCCTATCATCGTCCTTGGGATGGATCGCGTCATCCAGGATGGAGATCGGGCAATAGTTGTAACTTTCATGTCAGCCAAAGAATCGTTCAATGCGAACTTGCCCGAATTTGAACAATTCATGGCTTCTCTGGAATTCTAAAACCGCATGTCACGAGGAACATTCACACTAACCAGTCTCCGACCGCTTGCCACCGTTTCCATACTTGTTTTTGTGCTGGTCGGGATGTCCACCTCGGTGCGAGCGCAGGGCGCTAGTACAGGATCAGATAGTGCAAAACGTGCGACTGTCTACTGGATGCAAACCTATGATGATAGCGGAACGCAAGCCCTTTCTTGTGTAGGCTCCGGAACACTAATTTCACCAACAGGGCTGATCCTTACCAATGCCCACTTAGCTGAGAATTCAGGCCCTTGCCGGGGCACACATTTCATTGTGGCTCTACCCACTCATGAAACACTTCCGCCAATCCCTACATATGTAGCTAATCTAGTGCAAGCTGATCCGCAACTTGATCTCGCAGTGCTGCAAATCATTGGGGGGCTGGACGGCAGTCTTATTTCACCAGAAGACCTGAATCTACCTTTTGTCGAGATCGGGGATTCGTCTGGTGTATTCTCAGGAAACACGCTTGCCTTTGTTGGCTATCCAGATACTGGTCGTAGCAGCGTAAGCAGTGTTTCGGGCCGGATTTCAGGAATAACAGCAGAGCGTTTTGGCAGTTCACAGGCGTGGCTGCGTACTGATGTACCACTCCCCGGAGTATTTAGTGGAGGTGGCGCGTATGACTCCAATGGATTCCTTGTAGGCGTTCCCACAAGCGCAGCACCAACGGATGGTCAGTCTCCAAACCCGAATTGCCTCCTGTTGCAAGATACCACAGGAGACAGACTGATTTCTGATCAGGACTCCTGTGTGCCGATTGGAGGGCCCATCAGCCAGATTCGTCCTATTGCAAATGCTATGCCGCTTATTGAAGCGGCCAAGCAGGGATTCTCCCTAGGGCGTGAAAGTGCCCCTCCCCTCCTCGCAGCACTTGGGCAACCTACCTTCAGCCGCCTTTTCTTTAGTATTGGTCTTACTGATCTAGGTCTTCCAGCGAATATCGTCACTTCAGCACCCAGTGGAACATCTGACTTATATATTTTTTTCGATTTCCAGAATATGACACCGAACCTGCCATATCAGCTCGTTGTAACGCTAAATGGAACAGAGTTTCCACAGCTAGGTCTGGGACCATTGTCATGGGGAGCCATGCCAAACGGAATCTGGTTTATTGGCACTCAGGGAGTCCTCTGGCCAGATGGAACTTATGATTTTACCCTCTTGATCAATGGGCAGCCGGTCGCTTCCAATAGCATCTCTGTAGGAGGGTCACCCACCGAAGCCATTTTCAGTAATTTAACTTTTGAACTTCCGGGAGCCTCCGGTGGGGCACCTTTTGCTAACATCCTGCTCCCTTCGCAGACACCCCAGATTGACGCACGATTCGACTTTGCACAGCTAACCGAAGGACAGGATTGGACTGAGGTCTGGTATCTGGATGGCGCTGAGATTTCCAGAACAACGCGAACCTGGGATCAGGGCGAGCAGGGGCAAAGTTATGTCAGCGCAATCAATTATGCAGGCCTCCCCCTTGGGGTATACCGCCTGGAACTGTTTATCGGCGAGAGACTTGCTGCTACCGGAGATTTGACTCTCGCAGGGAACACTGGCACGGGAGGGCAATCGGCAATCTTCTCCAATGCACGAATCGTGGCAGGAGTTACACGAGATAACCAACCTGAAGGGCCAGGGGGGAATGTATTACCCCTTGGAACGAGAGAACTTTATGCCTTTGTTGATTGGGACCTGATGCCAACAGGAATTCCATGGACGTATCGTTGGTATCTGGACGGACGAATGGTTGCATCTAGCACACAACGCTGGGACTCCGGAGGGGTAGGCCAGAACTACTGGTTTTCCCTGGCAAGTCAGACGCCCCTGCCTGAGGGAGAATACGCCGTCGAGGTATTGGTCGAGGACTACCCGCTGTTTTCGCAGAAGGTCACGATAGGTAGCGGGACTAAACCAGTCAGCGGGTCTCAAAATCAGAATACCGAAGTGTTCATTGGCGGAAAGATCATAAACGCATTGACCGGCGAAGGAATTTCAGGGGCAATGGTATTCATTCTTGATGTTGCGTTTGAGTCGCCGGACTTCCTATGGAATGAAAATCAAATATATACCCAGGCGATTTCCGACGAGAATGGGAATTTTTCTCTGCCACGCGGATTACCTAGGGGCAATTTCTATACCGCTTATATCATGGCTGAAGGGTATATATCAATCATAGAAGATAACTTCACCATACGCAGCGATCAGGCGTCCCCTGTCACGGTTACCGCTGAAATGTCAAAACCTTAGGTTTGGATTGTCAGCCAGTTGCGAACATGTTCTCTTATCTCATCCTCTGTTACGGATTCCAGATCAAACCATTTAATTTTCTGATCATCTAGCTGAAACCAATTGTACTGATGACGAATGAATCGTCGGGTAGTCTGGCGTAAGCCAGCTACAGCCTCAGCTAGAGACAATTCCTTGCGCAGATACGCTCCTATCTGCGGATAGCCCAAACTGCTCATGGAAGCATGAGACCAGCCAAACGTTCCTGCGAGTCGGCTGGTCTCTTCTGTCAGGCCACCCACAATCATCTGATCAATTCGGTCGTCTGCTCTTGCATAGAGAATGTCACGAGGACGGGTAAGTCCGATTACCAGACTTTCAAAATGAGGTAATTTTCGGGTCTGTAAGATAGAGATTGGTTGGCCCGTAACGAGATACACTTCCAGCGCACGAATGAGGCGGCGTATATTGCGATAGTCAATTTTCTTAGCAGCCACTTGGTCCACTGACCCAAGACGAGCGTGCAGTGCTGCCGATGAATAAATAGTGCTAAAGGAGGCTAACTCCAAACGAAGAATCTCGTCTGGAGGAACCTCAGGAATACGCCATCCTTCTAGAACAGCTCGAACATACTGCCCCGTTCCACCCACAACCATAGGCAACCGACCCCGTCGGATAATTGAAGCAACGGAAGCCAGAGCCATCCTCTGAAATTCTGCAAGGGAAAGCTCTTGATCCGGATCAACGATGTCAATGAGATGGTGGCGCGCACTACGCTGCTCAAGTACCGTCGGCTTGGCTGTACCAATATCCATCCGCCGATACACCTGTCGTGAGTCGGCCGAGATGATCTCCCCGTTTAGCTGCTGCGCCAACGAAACAGCTATCGCCGTCTTCCCCACAGCAGTCGGTCCAACAATGAAAAGTACTTTCACACGCTCAGTCATAACCCCGTACAGCGTCTCGAAATATCTGGATGCGTTCCACCTTGTTCGAAGTAGTTAGAAGAATGGCAACTACGTCAATTCGCCACTCTCTATCGAGCAAATCCTTTTCAGAAGCATAGGCCTGTCCTAGCTTAAGGAGTCGATTCTGCTTTGCGACTCCTACGGCCTCTTCAGGAGATCCAAACTGGTACGATGTTCGCAATTTAACCTCGATGACTACCCATACATCTCCTTCCTGGGCAATCACATCAATCTCGCCAATCCTGCATCTCCAATTGCGGTCGTGGATTAGGTACCCGTGCGCCTCTAACATCTGAACCGCCAGATCCTCTCCTAACTTACCGAGCTGGGAATTGGAGCGCATCGTACCGCCTTTGTATGCTGCATTGAACTCCCACCGTCGTCAGTGCTACAATCCCGCCATCGGCAGCAGTGGAATGCCCAACTGTATCACAAGGATCAAACTATGCGCGCGGAGCTAATTTCAATCGGCACAGAACTTCTGCTAGGAGCCATTACGGATACCAATGCCACCCATATCGCCGAAAGCGTCCGGAGCATCGGTCTGGATCTGATCTATAAGACCACTGTTGGTGACAACGAACAGCGTATCACAGAAGTAATTGACCATGCTCTCAATCGAGTCGATATTGTAATCACTACAGGAGGTCTTGGCCCTACCGTTGATGATGTAACACGCGAAGCGATTGCAAAAGCAACTAATCGCAAACTTGAGTATCAGCAGGCACTAATGGATCAGATTACTGACCGATTTAGGCGATTTGGCGCGCGAATGAGTGATAACAATCGACGTCAGGCAATGATCCCGCGCGGCGCTCAACCTATTGAAAATCCCGTTGGCACAGCCCCCTCCTTTATACTCGAAACAGATCGGGGGGTAGTGATGTCCTTGCCGGGAGTGCCACGGGAAATGAAATATCTACTGGAGCATGAGATTCTACCCTGGCTGAAACAGTATATGGGGACATTCTCAGTGATTGAGAGCCTAGTACTCCGCACT
>JAHEME010000751.1 GCA_024643825.1 Chloroflexota bacterium
AACAGAGCCAGCGAAGCGACAAGCGGGTCCGAGATCACATCGAGGAGAAGTAGTCTGAGACTTGCGGAATACTGTACAGATGATGCACCAGCAGTGCGCAATGTCACCCTTCCAATTACTGTTGAGACAGCCATTCCATCTATTTTCAGCAGCAGTCCGTCCACAGACTCCGCAACGACTTCAACCACATGGTAACGCAGGGCGTTTTCGGCGTTAAGGTTCAGGTTGCTCTCAACGAATGCTCGCGCCGCTGTCTCGTTTCTTCCATGAAGCCTCGCACGCTCCGCGATGAAAAGTGAAAGGGCATTTATGGTCTTGGTATCGTTGATCGGTTCAGATCCGCCTAGCGGGCTGTAATTGACGGGTTGACTTGAACCTGTTATCGTGTATGGTGCCATTGTGGCTATGTGCGACCCGATTAGGATGAAGGCGCCAGCTGACCATGCTCTGGCGCCCTGAGGAGAGACGTATGTAACAACTGGAACAGGCGATTTCTCTATTTTGTCCACAATGTCCAATGTTGCGCTCAATATGCCGCCTGGGGTGTTTAGCTGGAGAACCACAACGGCAGCGCCTCGGAAGCTGGCTTCCTGAAGGGCTTCAGCAACAAGTTCAGCTGTCGAAGTGGTTATTGGCCCCTCAATCCGCACAAAAAGCACTTGTGAACGTGCGTCAGCTGTCCTCCCATACGGAATCAGCAGGAAGACCAGTACCATTCCCAGAGGAAAACCGAGAAGCCCACTTCGTTTTGAATACACGCCTACCCTATTTCCCTTCGCTCTTCATCCCACGAATCATCGACACCACGTTCGCGAGGTCACGTCCCTCACTAGTTGTGGTAACTACCACGAGGTTCTTTTCGCGAGCTATCTCGGTCAGGGTTTGCAGCTCCCTCAAGCGAATCGCTGTGGGGCTCGCCGTATACAGCTTCGCTGCTTCAGTTATCTTCTCCGCAGCCAGGTATTCCCCTTCTGCCATGATCACACGCGATCGCTTCTCGCGTTCTGCCTCAGCCTGCTTGGCTATCGCACGCAACATGGTTTCTGGCATGCTTACGTCTTTGATAGCAACAGTTGTAACCTTGATTCCCCAAGGGTCCGTGTAATCATCTAAGATCTCACCAATTCTCTTGCTCAGTTCCTCTCGTTTTGTTAACAGCTCATCCAACTCCACCTGACCCAAGACATCTCTCAGCGTAGTCTGGGCAAGAAGATTGGTTGCTTGCACGTAGTTCGCGACCTGCAATACTGCCTTGCCTGGATCAAACACCCTGTAGTAGACGGCTGCGTCAACGTCAACGCTCACGTTGTCCTTTGTAATGACTCTCTGCTTCGGCACATCGATCGCGATGATCCTGAGGTCGATCTTGATGTACTTGTCTGCGAACGGTATTATGAGAAAAAGCCCAGGTCCCTTGGCACCTATGAAACGACCAATTCTGAAAATAACTCCGCGCTCATACTCTCTGACCACCTTAATTGATGATGAGAGAATAATGAGTACAAGTATCAGAACAACAAAATAGCTGACTAGGGAAGTGGAAAACTCAGCTTGAAGCCAAATGCTAGCAAACGACATCCATCTTCGTATAGTAGCTCGCGTTCGCGAGTTAAATTCTTGCTGGATCTGTAAGCTAATCACTTGTGAGTTGAGAAACAGTTTGACACGATGGGCGATCAATCGATGATCTTGGAACCTGAGGTCCTCCAGATATTCATATTGCTCGGATCACTGGTTGTGCTAGTAAAATCAAGCGATATTGTATCTGATTCAGGCGCCAACCTCTCGCGAATAACCGGTCTCGGAGAAATGGCCGTGGGTTTTCTCCTTCTGTCGATCGTCACTTCTCTACCTGAACTCGCCGTGTCAATGTTCGCTGTGAATTCAGGTGATGTCGGCATATCGATTGGAACCCTTTTCGGATCCAACATTGCTAACCTCGGAATTGTGCTAGGTTTAACAGCGATTCTCACTCCAAGGGCGTTTGTAGCATCACAGCGTTCCCATCGGGGCATATCTCTGATGATGCTCGCATCATCTATTGTACCCTTAGTCGCTTTGATTTTGACAAACCTGGGACACTTCGTAGGGGTTTTACTGATTCTGATGTTTGTGGGCTTCTGCATTCAGAGCATCAGAGGCAACGTAACGATCAAGGAGGGGGCGAACAGGGGTGAGCTGCATCGTGCAAAAGAGGTTGCCTTGTTTCTCGGAGGCATAGCTGCCGTCAT
>JAHEME010000752.1:0-697 GCA_024643825.1 Chloroflexota bacterium
CAGAAATATGCCAGGTGGACTGGGCTGCTTTTGATCCGATCTGGCGGTATGATAGAGAAGCACTTCTGGCTGCATCCGAGCAATCGTCTACCTGTACGGTGCTAGAATACAATGGTCAGATTGCAGGCTATCAGATGAGCACACGCTATGCCGATAGTGGACATCTTGCTCGGTTAGCGATCTCTCCCTCGCTTCAGGGGCAGGGGCTAGGTGCGCTTCTACTCGATCAGGTGATTCATCATTTTCGCCGACGCCGCACCTCTGTGATTACGGTCAATACGCAGCAGGATAATCTGCATTCACAACAACTCTATCGACGCTACGGCTTTGAGTTCACAGGACATACCGTTCCTGTTTGGACACTGAATTTGTCCTCTGATGCGTAAGATTTGGAGTTGTACACCGTCGATAGGTATGATCTTTTTAGACTATGATTCAATTGATCTGGAGGAGATTTGTAATGAGTCATACCCATGTTGACGTAGACCTGGATTCAAAAGCTGTTTCACGCCGCATATTCCTCAAAGTGATCGCAGCAGGTGCGACAGGATTTGCTGTTGTTTCCTGCACCCCTGCTCCTACACAGACTCAGGAAGCGGGAGGAGGCGATCAAGGTGGCGAGACAAAAACGCTCCGAGTTGCCTGGAGTGGTGCTCCGGTCATTCTTGATCCTCTGTCATCGTCAGCAGATACAGAA
>JAHEME010000752.1:707-2225 GCA_024643825.1 Chloroflexota bacterium
TACCTGAATGCTGTCTATGACTATTTGATCGATACCAATGCGAAATCGGAATTAATTCCGCGATTAGCAAAATCATGGACAGTGAGCGACGATGGGCTAACCTACACCCTGGAAATCCAGGAGGGTGTCAAATTCCAGGATGGCAGCGATCTGGTCATTGATGACATTGTCTGGACATTTGATCGTCTGCGCGACCCGGCTTCGGAGAGTCCAACCAGTTCCCTCTACGAAGGGGTAGCTTCGGTACAAGCTGGCGAGGGAAATACCGTCGTCTTTGCACTCAATAAAACAAACCCGGACTTCCTGTACAACCTGACAGACAATCATGCTGTCATTTTGAAAGCCAATGCGGAGAATATCGGCGCGGAATTCAACGGAACCGGCCCTTTCAAGCTGAAAGAGTATGTTGCGGAAGATCGTGCCGTTTTTGCGACAAATGCAGAGTACTGGGGCGAAGCCCCCGGCGTAGATTCATTGGAGTTCATCTACTTCGCTGATAATGAAGCTGCTGTCAATGCGCTCAAGGGTGGGGTAGTAGATGTGATCCTCCGTATGGATAACCCTACATTCCTCGATCTCAAGAGTAACGTGGAATTCAACTCGCTTGATCTGGCAACAAACGGACATG
Organism: Chloroflexota bacterium; assembly: GCA_024643825.1. GTDB lineage: Bacteria > Chloroflexota > Anaerolineae > Aggregatilineales > UBA3940 > JAHEME01. Next base: position 1,336 of record JAHEME010000752.1, read on the forward strand.
ACCTGGTTCGGCTCCGCGCGGATCGTGCCCCCGGCAATGATGAGAAGGTTCGCAAAGCCTTCAAGCTGGCGACGGATCGGCAGTCGATCTTTGAACGTGTTCAACTTGGCTTTGGGGCATTAGGTTCGGATACCCCCATCGGCCCACTGTATGGCAACTTTTACACGGACGAGTTTGAACTGCCAGCCCGTGATCCACAGGCAGCAAAAGCTCTCCTAGCAGAGGCCGGATATGCCACTGGCCTGGCAATGACAATGTATCTCCCCAACCTGCCTGATCGCGTCGCGCTGGCGCAAGCGCTCGCAGCACAGTGGGAAGAAGCGGGAATCAATATCACGATTGAACCCCAGGAAGAAGGCGTCTATTATGCAGATAATGGATGGCTGGAGGTAGATCTCGGTATTACAGGCTGGGGATCGCGCCCTGTGCCGCAAATTTATCTGGATGTTGCTTACAAAACAGGCGCAGTATGGAACGAAGCCCACTTCAGCGATGCGGAACTTGATGCACAAATCGAGATCGCGGGCAGCAGCCTGGATGAAAATGAACGCAAGCAGGCCTATCGGGAAATCCAGCGCATCCTGATTGAGCGCGGCCCGGTGATCATCCCTTACTTCTTTGCCCAATTTGGCGTTTTAGCCCAGAATGTGGGGGGTGTTGACGTTCACCCATTTGCAGGACGCACAAACTTCAACAGGGCCACGCTGTAATCAGGTCGACTGGTGAGATCGTGACCGAGGCGGGGACCTGAATGTCCCCGCCTTTTGTTAACCCGCAGCCATAGAGAATAACAGCCAATATGGAGTGGTCTCTTTCTCTGGAAACTCTGATGCATCTACGCAAATCTGTCGTTCGATTTGTGCGCGAACTTTTTTCACGGCCTCCTTCCG
>JAHEME010000753.1 GCA_024643825.1 Chloroflexota bacterium
ACATGGAGAGCAGTTCCCCATCCGAGGGATGCACCACAACTCCGATGGATTCAATTCCACAGCGCCGGCATCGAGGGCATGCTTGACCATCCCGTCTTCACTGAGAGTGATATGATTCTAACCACGGCCAGCGGCATTCACGCCATCCAGATGGCGGAATACGCCTTTAGCCAGATATTAGCCTTTGCGCATCATCTTCCCAGGATGCTAGAAGATCAACAGGCTGCGCGGTGGTCGGAGCATCGCTGGGATCGTTATGTTCCTACTGAACTCTATGGGGCCACGCTAGGAATTGTTGGATATGGAAGCGTTGGCAGGCAGATCGCTCGTATTGGTCAGGCATTTGGCATGAAGATTCTTGCGATCAAGCGTGACCTCCGGCATCTCAAAGAAGAGGAACCCATCGGCGAACCAACCACGGGAGACCCAGACGGGGACATTCCAGATCGTATCTATCCCTCCGAAGCACTACACTCGATGCTTTCCGCCTGTGATTATGTCGTGCTGACTGTTCCTCTTACCCCAAGGACGCACCGGCTGATCGACTCGGCGGCTCTTAAAGCAATGAAATCCACAGCGGTCCTCATCAACATTGCGCGCGGTGCAGTCGTTGATGAGGCCGCCCTGATCGAGGCGCTTCGAGAGGAAACCATTGGGGGGGCGGCTCTAGATGTATTTGAAGAAGAGCCTCTCCCTCAGGAAAGTTCCTTATGGAAACTCCCCAATGTGATCATAAGCCCACATGTCTCAGGCTTTAGTCCGCACTACGATCTCCGTGTTGTCGATTTGTTCGCAGAGAATCTACGTCGATTTATTGCTGGGGAGCCTCTGCAAAACCAGGTAAGCCGCTCACTTCATTACTAGCGGCTACATCAAGCGCCCGCACATATTCTTCAAACCGCCCGGCATTGCAGGCTTCAATGTACCGCAGAATTTCCCCACCCGCGATTGGGTACAATGGATAGCATGACGTAGGCCAGGCTCCTCTCGGTGCAAGTACGACCCCACGCACCGTTTCACCAGAAATGGTGACCTGCTGTCCTTTGAAGTCCTCAACCACCTGTTCGGTGGTGATGATCACATCCCTGGCGCCAAGTGATAGCTCTACATCGACGGCAATATTGCCATTGAGAAGCGCATTGCCTGAGGGATCGGCTTTCAAAGCATGGATCACGGCAACATCCCACGAGATAGCCGGGAATGCAACCACCGTATTGCCTGCATCATAGGGGTCTTCAATCACCTTCACATCCGGGCGGAGCTTAAGCATATCGGTTCCGAGCCATCCAAGCCCAGGCATGAAGCTCACGCCTGCTAGATGAGCGCGAAGACCATGTGCAAGGCTGGCCTCCGATTCTTCTACAATGTGTAAGCGCCCCTGGGCAGCAAACTCCGTAAACATTGGGGCCAGGCCAAATACTTCCAACCCGCAGTAACAGGTACGGATCGTGGAAACAATGCCACTGCCAATCAGCAGATCGCTTTCATATCCAGCCGCAAAGTTTAGAATGGTTAGATTGGAGGAACGCGGAACCCTCGTAAGCAGCGCAAGAACAAAAGCAATTGGGCGGCGGTAAAGCGTCATTCCTCCCAGTGCGAGGGTATCTCCGGGAAGAACGAGTTCAACCGCTTCCTGCATCGAAATGAGCTTGCTGATCACCTGTGTGGTTACATTCCTTGCTGAAGACGCTCTTTTGTAGCCGCTAACCGGGCAGCAAGTTGTGTAAGATAGTCGCTGCCCTCCAGTCTCACTGTCCATTGTGGAGGAATCGCGGATAGCCCTAATCGTGCTGCCACCAAGCTGCCTGTAATACTCCCGACGGAATCTGAATCTCCGGGAATGTTCACGGCCCGGCGCACAGCACCCATGTAATCGTCTGGGTAGCGCATTGCACAATAAACCGCCATCGCAACTGCTTCCGAGGCTATCCAGCCGCCACCAATATGGTTGATGGCAGCAAATTCATCTGTCCATTCAATCACATGCCCAATCCGCAGCATGGTGGTATCGAATTCTTCCGAAATGCCGTCTGTGAAACGCAGTACTTCTGTGACGTACTCTTGTGGTGAAACACCATCCAGGGCAAGTTTCACAAGATAGGCGGCTGCAATTGCGGCTGCATCCGATATGGGATGAGCATGGGTGGCAATCCCGCAGGCATGAGCCACATCACGCAGTCGAACAGGATCGTGCTGATACAAGAACCCAATCGGGGCCATACGA
>JAHEME010000107.1:0-7270 GCA_024643825.1 Chloroflexota bacterium
CGGCCTATCTAGCTGAATCTGGCCCGATCTCCCACGCTCGCCCGGCAACACAATCCCAGCGTTCCTTTGCCGATGAGCCTATCGCGATCATCGGTCTTAGCTGCCGATTTCCGGGGGCCAACTCCCCAGAAGCCTTCTGGCAGCTTCTCCGTGATGGCGTCGATGCCATAAGCGAAGTTCCGTCTTCTCGATGGGACATTGAGACTTTCTATAACAGTGATCCCGCCACGCCGGGCAAAATGAATACCCGTTGGGGTGGATTCTTGCAGGACGTTGACAGCTTCGACGCAAACTTCTTTGGCATCGCTCCGCGTGAGGCGGCAGGCATCGATCCTCAGCAGCGGCTTCTTTTAGAGACCGCCTGGGAAGCTCTGGAACGCGCTGGGCATGCCCCCGACCGACTCGCAGGTAGCCAGACCGGGGTCTTCGTCGGGATCAGCAGCAGCGATTATTCATGGCTCCAGTATAGTGACCCCGATCAGATTGATGCCTATGCTGGGACGGGTAACGCGCACAGCATTGCGGCGAATCGTCTCTCCTATATGCTCGATTTTCGCGGCCCCAGCATGGCAGTGGATACTGCGTGCTCTTCCTCGCTGGTAGCCGTCCACCTTGCCTGTCAAAGCCTGCGAAACGGAGAGTCCAATCTAGCCCTTGCTGGAGGCGTGAATCTTCTCCTCTCTCCCGAACTCACCATCACCTTCTCGCAAGCACGTATGATGGCTTCCGACGGACGCTGCAAGACCTTCGATGCGCGCGCCGATGGCTATGTGCGCGGGGAAGGATGCGGCCTCGTTGTGCTCAAGCGGATGTCGGATGCGCTTCGCGATGGTGACAACATCCTCGCTGTGGTGCGCGGATCGGCAGTGAATCAGGACGGACGCAGCAATGGTCTCACGGCTCCCAACGGCCCCTCGCAGCAAGCGGTGATCCGTCACGCGCTGGAAAACGCTGGCGTAACCCCCGATCAGATCAGCTATGTGGAAGCCCACGGGACCGGAACGCCTCTCGGCGACCCAATCGAAATACACTCTTTGCGAACTGTCCTCGAAGAAGATCGTGCAGCCGATCATCCCTATCATGTAGGCTCTGTCAAAACCAATGTGGGGCACCTCGAATCAGCAGCGGGAATTGCCGGATTGATCAAGGTGATCCTCTCCCTTATGCACGAGACGATCCCGCCCCACTTGCATCTGGACGAGGTCAACCCGCATATTAACCTGGAGGGTGCGCTTCTCCGCTTCCCAACGGAATCTATTGCCTGGTCGCGCAGCGAGTCTCCTCGCTTGGCCGGGATCAGCGCATTTGGCTTCGGCGGCACGAACGCGCATGTGGTTCTTTCGGAACCGCCCGTGTTCGAAAGCGGCCCTCCTCTTGACGATCAGCTAGAGCGACCGCTGCATCTCATGACCCTCTCCGCCCGCAGCGAAGCCGCCTTGCATACCCTGGCGCAGAGTACCTACGAGCATCTATCTCAGTCAGATGCCATGTTGTCCGATAGTAGTTTCACGGCTAACGTTGGTCGCACTCACTTCGCCCATCGCCTCGCCATCACCGCCGAAACAACCGACGAACTGCACGAGCGCCTCCAGGATTTCGTCAGCAGTCAAGGGAATCCGCACGTTCAATCGGCAGAGACGCAGCCCGGCAGACGCCCTCGCATCGCCTTTCTGTTCACCGGGCAGGGAGCGCAGGCTGTTGGCATGGGCCGCCAACTCTACGATACCCAGCCGACCTTCCGCGCAGCAATCGATCGCTGTGACAAGATACTCCGCCCAATGCTGGATCGTCCATTGCTTTCTGTAATGTATCCCGACGATCCAGACGATGCCCTTCTCCATGAAACGGCCTATACACAGCCCGCCCTGTTTGCGCTCGAATACGCGCTGGCGGAACTCTGGCACTCATGGGGCATCGAACCCGACGCGGTGATGGGCCACAGTGTTGGCGAGATCGTCGCGGCCTGTGTCGCAGGCGTCTTCAGCCTGGAAGATGGCCTCACCTTGATCACAGAACGCGCCCACCTGATGCAGTCCTTGCCGCAGGATGGGATGATGGCGGCGGTCTTTGCCAGCGAAGCCGCTATTTTGCCATTGCTGGATGCACACCGCGATCAGGTCGCTGTAGCTGCCTTGAATGGGCCAACGAACACGGTGATCTCCGGGCAGATGATTGCTATGGAAGCGATCTTACGTGATCTCGAATCGCGTGGGATCGAAGCCCGTCCGCTAAATGTGTCGCATGCCTTCCATTCTCCGCTGATGGACTCCATCCTCGAATCCTTCGAGCAAGTGGCGAACCGCATCGACTTTTGTGCCCCCCGCATCCCGCTGATCTCGAATCTGACAGGCGTGGTCATGGAGAGTGATTTCATTCCTGACCCAACGTACTGGCGAGATCATATTCGGAATAGCGTCCGCTTTGCCGATGGCATAACCGCGTTAGCGGAGTACGATGTCTTTCTGGAGATTGGCCCCCGTCCCACGTTGATCGGCATGGGTCGTGCCTGCCTGCCCGATAGCTCCGCTTCTTGGCTGCCCTCCCTTCACGATAAACAGGACGATTGGGCTGTCATGCTCGACACCCTCAGTACATTGTATATGCAGGGAACTCCCATCGACTGGGTCGGCTTTGACTCAGACTATCCACGCCTCCGCGTGCTGCTGCCGACATACCCCTTTGAACGCGAACGATACTGGTTTGAAGGCGGCCCGGTCACGCGCCATCGCGCTCCTTCGACAGTACAGCACCGTTCAACCAGCACCCTCGATTCTGCGCTAGCGAACTTTGAATCGCTGCTGGCGAACATGGACGACTCCCCCGGCTTGGGCATGATCCTCGAAGCAGCCGTCGAAGCGTTTAGCCCCATTGCAGGGAAGAAGCAGGCAGCATCAGCCGAGAGAACAATCACACCGGATCGACTACCTCAAGAGGACGTTCCTAGCGGTGTTTCGATCCTTCGCCTGCCCGAAGCGGATCGCCTGTCAGCTATAGAAACCTACTTGCATCAGCAGACCGCGCAGATTTTACGACTCGATACATCGCGCTTCACCATCGATCAGCCGTTGGACACGCTGGGCCTCGACTCCCTGATGGCGATTGAGTTGAAGAACCGAATCGAAACCCGCTTGGGTGTCTCCCTGCCGATGGTCTGCTTCCTCGAAGGCCCTACCCTTCATGAATTAGCCGAACGTGCGATCAATCAGCTAACGGAACCAACAGATGTTCCCAGCGAGTCGATTAGCTCGGCCCCCGATCAGGCTGGGGGCTACTCACTTTCCTACGGTCAGCAGGCGTTGTGGTTCCTCCACCAGCTTGTCCCGGAGAAAACCTCCTTCAATGTCGCCGGGGCGGTGCGCGTACGCGGAGATGTCTCTCTTCCCGCCCTGCGGCAGGCTCTCGATCTGGTGGTGCAACGCCATTCTTCTCTCCGCACCACATTCCACGTAGAAAGCGGAGAGCCTTCCCAGCGCATTCACGATCACCTGGATGTACCTCTTCAGGAGGTCGAGGCCACAGACTGGACGGAGGAAGCCTTACAAGAGGCACTTGAGTACGAGGCTCATCGTGGCTTTGATCTGGAACACGGCCCCCTCGTACGCCTCGTTTTGTTCCATCGCTCGGACGAGTACGTCCTGCTGCTGTCACTCGATCACATCATCACCGATTTCTGGTCGATGTCCGTGCTGGCAGATGAGCTTCTCACGGCCTATATATCGAGTATTTCCGGGACTCCAATCGCTCTGCCGCCGCTTCCAATCCAATCGGTCGATGCCATTCACTGGCAGCTAGAGCGGTTAGCTGCCCCCGAAGCGGATGCGATGAGCACATATTGGTTGGAAGAGCTTGCCGGGGAACTCCCTTTGCTCGATCTGCCCACAGATCGCCCGCGTCCACTGGTGCAAACCTATGAAGGCGATTCCGAGAGCATTAGGTTTTCGCCAGAGTTAGCAGAGAGCCTCAAGACCCTCGCGCTGGAAAATGGCACAACACTCTATACCGTTCTTCTGGTAGCTTTCCAGACCCTTCTTCATCGGTATACCGGGCAGGAAGACGTGATCGTCGGTTCAGTGATGGCAGGTAGAAACCATCCCGACCTCGCGAGTCTCATAGGCTACTTTATTAACCCTGTCGCCCTGCGGGCCGATCTTTCCGGGGAGCCTATATTCGTCGAGGTGCTTGAGCACACACGGCGCAAAGTGCTCAATGCCATTGAGCATCAGGATTTCCCGCTCCCCCTGCTGGCGGAACGTCTGCATCTGACTCGCGACCCCGGGAGGTCTCCCATTTTTGAGACCATGTTCATCCTGCAAAAAGCGCAGCTTCTTGCCGAACAGGGCCTGAGTGCTTTTGCGCTGGGTGTAGGTGGCGCACAGATGGAAGTAGGCGGCCTCACCCTTGAGTCGATGACATTGGGTGGGCAGCCTGCCCAGTTCGATCTGACGCTGATGATGGCGGAGATGGAAGACGGTCTGGCGGCATCCCTCTACTACAACACGGCTTTGTTTGATCCCTCGACTGCTCGCCGCATGCTGAGACACCTGGAAACGCTGCTGGAAGGGATCGCCGAGAACCCCGATCTACCCATCGCAGCCATCCCGCTTTTCGATGTTCAGGAACGTAGCCAGCTTGTGAAGATCTGGAATCAGACCGCAGCAGACTACCCGCGCGATCAGTGCATCCACCATCTCTTTGAGGCGCAGGTACAGCGCACCCCGGATGCGGTCGCCGTCGTCTGTGAAGGGAAGTCCCTGACTTATCACGAGTTGAACCGCCGCGCCAATCATCTGGCCTACGTGCTGCAACAACGCGGTGTGACGCCTGATACGCTTGTGGGTCTATATGCCGATCGTTCTCTTGAGATGATCATCGGGTTGTTTGGCATTCTCAAGGCTGGCGGTACGTATGTCCCGCTCGATCCCGCCTATCCTTCTGACCGTATTGCCTTCATGCTGGAAGATTCGCAGGCGGCCATCCTCCTGACGCAAAAATCACTGGCTCCCACGCTCCCATCACATGCCGCAGAGGTCATCTATCTGAAGGAAACGTGGGTCGAACAAAACGGTCACGGTGCGCCCAACCCGACCAGCGACGTTACACCAGATAACCTTGCCTATGTGATCTATACCTCTGGTTCAACCGGAAAGCCCAAGGGCGTGCAGGTCTTACACCGAGGGGTAGTCAACTTCCTCTCTACCATGCAGCAAGAGCCGGGACTAACAGCCGAAGATCGACTGCTGGCTGTGACGACGCTCTCTTTCGACATCGCCGGGCTAGAACTATACCTTCCTCTGATCACCGGGGCACAGGTCGGAATCGCCACCCGCGAGATCGCATCCGATGGCCTGCTCTTGATGGAAGCGATGATCAAATCAGGCGCTACCATCATGCAGGCTACCCCGGCAACATGGCGCATGTTGATCGAGTCGGGCTGGCAGGGTGATCCGAATCTACGCATTTTGTGCGGCGGGGAAGCCATGCCGCGCGAACTGGCTCATCAGCTTCTGGAACGCTGCGCCTCTCTCTGGAATATGTATGGCCCCACCGAGACCACGATCTGGTCAACGATCTATCCTGTGGAACACGCGGACGCGCACATCCCCATTGGTCGTCCCATTGCCAACACCCAGATCTATCTGCTTGATTCCTATAGGGAGCCTGTCCCCGTTGGCGTGGCCGGGGAGTTATACATCGGCGGCGATGGTGTTGCACGGGGCTATCTACACCGCCCGGAGCTAACCGCCGAACGCTTCGTTCCTGATCCATTCCGAGCAGAATCGGATGCCCGTTTGTACCGTACGGGTGATCTCGCTCGCTATCGATCCGATGGTCTCATCGACTTCCTGGGCCGCGCCGATGATCAGGTCAAGCTGCGCGGCTTCCGCATTGAACTCGGCGAGATTCAAACCGCCCTTGCCTCGCATCCAGCGGTGCAGCAGGCAGCCGTGGTAGCCCGCTCAACTGGGAATAGCGAGAAACGCCTCGTTGCATACATCACCTCTGATAACGATCAGGTCCCTGATGCTGCCGACCTGCGGGCCTATCTCCGCACAGGTCTCCCGGAATACATGATCCCCTCCGTTTTTGTACCTCTTGACGCCATGTCCCTCACCGCCAACGGCAAGGTGAACACCCGCGCACTCCCTGATCCCGGCGATCTCCGTCAAGCGTTAGAAACGCTCTACGTTGCTCCTCGCACAGAACTTGAAGCAGAGGTAGCCAAACTATGCGCCAACGTACTCGGCGTGGAGCGCGTCGGCATCCATGATAACTTCTTTGATCTTGGCGGCAATTCGCTGCTGGCGACGCGCCTGATCTTTCAGGTACGTGAGCAGTTCCATACCCGCATTCTGCTGCGTAGTCTCTTTGAGGAGCCGACCGTAGCGGGGCTGGCGAAGGCCATTGAAGCCGGACCAGAAACAGGGTTGTTCTCCGCAATCACCCTCGAAGAGCTAAACGCCGAAGTCGTACTCGATCCAACCATCACCGCCGGGGGGCGCGTCTACGATCCCGTCGATGATCCTCAACATATCCTGTTGACCGGGGCAACCGGGTTCGTCGGAGCCTTTCTGTTACGCGGCCTGCTGAATGAAACCGATGCTGCCGTTCACTGTCTTGTGCGTGCCTCTACTGCTGAAGAAGGTCTCCAACGCCTCAAACGTAACCTTGAAGCCTATGGCCTATGGGAGCCATCACTAAGTGACCGTATCATCCCCGTTCCTGGTGATCTCGACCAGCCGTTGTTAGGTCTCACACAAGAAGCATTCGATCAGCTTGCAAGCCAGATCGATGCCATCTACCACAACGGCGCACGGGTCAACTTCATCTATGGTTATCAGGACCACAAAGCACCTAACGTGCTGGGCACACAGGAAGTCCTCCGGCTGGCCGCCACATCAGGGCTGAAGCCCGTCCACTTTGTCTCTACCCTGTCCGTGTTCCATACCGGCCACCACAACGACGGGACAGTCTTCCACGAGAATGACGACCTCAACGAAGTCGGCGTACCTTTTGGTGGTTACGCACAGAGCAAATGGGTCGCCGAGAAGCTGGTGATGCTCGCCTCGGATCGTGGGATTCCCACCTCGATCTATCGCCCAGGACTGGTTTCGGGGGCCAGCACTACTGGCGCATGGAATACCGATGACATGATGTCTACCCTCGCTCGCGCCTGCTTCGAGTTGGGTGTAGCCCCATCACTGGATGTTGCTGTTGATGTAGTTCCCGTCGATTACGTGAGCCGGGCTATCATCGAACTCTCGCGGGAGCC
>JAHEME010000107.1:7280-8052 GCA_024643825.1 Chloroflexota bacterium
TCCCCCTGACTCTCGTGTCGTTCGACCAATGGCGGAGCGAGTTAGCAAGTCGGGTCGCCACCGATGAGAACAACGGTTGGCTGTCCTTCCTGCCCCTCATCGAAGAGGTGGACGAATCACAGGTCTTCATGCCACCGTTTGACTGTCGCAATACCATTGAAGGATTGGCGAACAGCGATGTGTACTGTCCGCCAGTGGGGTTTGAACTCTTTAGTACCTACCTGAAGTATTTCGACCGTCTCGGTTGATCACTTGATGCATGACCGTTCGGCTCACTGGTTCCGTTGCCCTCGCCCCCAACCGGGGGCAGCGGCGGCTCTTGTTTGTTTCCCCTATGCAGGAGGCGGCATACCAGTCTTTCATCCGTGGGCAGATGCACTCCCCAAATCGATTCAGGTGTGCAGCGCCCAGCTTCCTGGCAGGGGAACCCGCCTGCGCGAAGAGCCATTTACCCGGATCGCTCCCCTCGTTCAGGCGCTAGTCGATGCGCTCACCGACGTTCTCTCACACCAGGAACAGTTTGCTTTCTTCGGGCATAGCCTCGGTGCGCTCATAGCATTCGAGGCCACCCGCGAACTCCGCCGCCGATCCCAACCCATGCCCATGCACCTATTCGTCTCCGGGGCCAGTGCCCCACAGGAGCCATACCCGGATCACCCCATCCACACCCTGCCTGATTCCGACTTTCTGGAAGAGATTCGTCGGTGGGGCGGGACTCCACTTGAAATCCTGGAGCACCGCGAATTGATGGCCCTTCTCGTCCCAACCCTTC
>JAHEME010000754.1 GCA_024643825.1 Chloroflexota bacterium
TGAAGCCGGGTCAAGATCAGTTCGCGGTGTGAAGTGTACATCTTGCGTGGAATAACTGCCCCGGTAATGGCAGCTATTGCACTGCGTATAGGGGATCTGAACCGTCATCTGGTGGCGTGCCGGGTGGCCCGTCTCATCTCGTGGAATGGTTGGGTCTTCGCCGCTGTACAACCCATCGAGGCTGTAGAGAACATGACAGCTTGCACAGCCTGTCCCACGAAAATAGTAAGGCTCGCTCACGGATGCTGCTGTCACATGACAGGTGAGGCATTCAGCCGCAAACTCTTGCACCGATGTGCTATCAAACGACTGCCCATTGAATCCCAACAACGAGGCAACCGCATCGGGATGTTCAACGGTGGTGTCTGACGTGGCGACGATTCCATAAAATGGCCCACCCCCTGTAGCCAGTCCTGCGTCGAGCAGTACCTCGTGTATCGCTCCCGTATATGTCGTATGCAGACTCTGCTGAATACGTGCGATGTGATCGCGTTCGTCAGCGGGGTGACCGGTGTGGCAGTCTGTGCCGCCGCACCCCTGATTCACAACACTCAGGTCAGAGGGATTGCCGCCGCCGTACATACTGGCATGGGCGGCATTCTTATCAAGCGATAGTCGGTCACCGCCGTGGCAGCGGACGCATCCAAAGGCATCCACCGGGTGCGCCTCATCGATCTGCTCGATCCCTTCATGGCAGGTCAGGCATAGTTCGGGCTTCCCCGTCAGAGTGGGGATGAGCATCCGCACCTCAGCGGAGCCTGTGTACTCGGCCCACACTGGCTGATTCTGTCGGGATTCAGCCAGGATCAGGGTTGCCATCAGGGCAGCAACTCCGATGACCATCGGGTTGATCTGGCGAAGGAATGGAGGCTTGGGCGGGGCGGCGTTGGGTTGTGACATAAAATGATCGGCTATATCGAACTCTGGGAGAGCCGCATGAACGCTGTCAGGATATCGGACTTGGTGACAATACCAACCAGCGTCTCGCTGCGCATCACAGGCAGCGACCCGATTCGGTTCACCAGCATCAGCCGAACCGCCTCTTCTGCGGGGGCATTTGGTTCAACGATGATCGGGGCTGGACTCATCAAACTCCGAATTGTAATCTGTGACGCGATGTCTCGGTCTTTCCAGTGATCCCGTTGGATCAGGGGCAGGTTCAGGGCCTTGCGGCAGTCGCGATCACTGATCAGACCGACGAGGTGACCATCGTTGCTAAGAACCGGTAGGTGATGACATCCCACCTGATCCATGAGTTCCAGGGCAGCATGCAGCGAATCATCCTGTAGGATGGTCGCTGGTTTGGCCGTCATGATGTCGGATACGTTCATGGTCCCTCCGACCGTGTTGAGTAGTTGGCGGAAGGGCCGTGGTTGCCCCTCAGGATATTCGGCGGGAAGCTATCAGGGATGATACGTATACGATAGGGCGTTCTGCCAAGATAATGGTACTTGGATGCAGGTGATGGATGTCATTGATCGCGGTGGTGGGCCAATGAGACGGGAATACTGATCGTGAGTCGTGTACCCTCAGTTGGCGCTGTTTCGATGCCCACTTCTCCGCCATGCAGCTTGGCCCGCTGCTGAATATTACGCAGCCCCAGGCCATTCTGATCCAATGCCTCTGTCAGATTGAATCCCCGTCCATTATCCTGAATGATCACCTGAAAGAGATCTTTCCCCGATTCTGTGTAGATACTGGCTTCAGTAGCATGCGCGTGCCGTACGATGTTGCTGACAGCTTCGTTGACGATCTGGCAAACGGCCTCGAAGGTGGCAGATTGCAGCGGTGGTGGGCTGTCTGGCGCATCGAGATGGATCTCCAACTCTTCTGGAACGTGCAATCGAAGGATTACCTCATCAAAGCATTCCCGTACGGTTTTTTGTGCATAGTGGGCAGATTTCAGGTTCAGGATATAACTGCGGATATCTTCGATCACGTTGTTAAGCCCCCGGATCACGCGGTCAAATCCTTCTGCCTGAATACTTCCAGAAGTAGAGGGCAGCAGTTGAACTTCCATGCCAATCGCATAGATCGATTGGATCACGCCATCATGCAGTTCCATCCCAATGCGTTCTCGATCTTCCAGCATTGCCAGTCGATTGCGTTGTTCCTGCAAAGAGAGGTTCGCAATCGCTAGTGCGGCGTAGCTTGCCATCACCTCGATCAGCCATTGATCCTGCTCGCTGAATGGGCTTCCATCCTATTTGTCAGCGAGG
>JAHEME010000108.1 GCA_024643825.1 Chloroflexota bacterium
GCAATATATCGGCCAGATGGGGATGTCCGGCAACGCCACAGGCGTTCACCTACACTTTGAGATTCGGTTGGATGACCTTCCACAAAACCCATTCGAGGCGACCGCCGTCGAACGAACTGCCCCGTAAAGCGGACTACCTCGCCCTGCTGCTTACACTTCCAAAAGTTCATAAACGCTTGTGAGTTGAGTTCTCCCCCTGACCTGAATCGGCTCCAATTCCTTGACGGAAACGTGATCCCTGACAGCTTGATAGGTAGCCTCGCTGAGAAGGATCTGCATCGGCATAGCCGCTTCCTGTAAACGTTTAGCAAGGTTTACCGCATCGCCCATCGCTGTATAATCCAACCTCTCCGTACTGCCGATGTTACCAACCACCGCGTCACCCGTGTGGATGCCCACGCCGAATCTGAGATGATCTGACTCTGGCTGGTTGCTATGGTGGTTCTGAATCTCCGAGAGAATGCCCCAGGCAGATCGCACAGCACGCAAGGCGTGGTCTTCCTGCGGACGTAGTGGTGTGTTGTACAGCGCCATGACTGCATCACCAAGAAACTTATCAATAACCCCCTGCTGCCCGTGAATGGCATCGGAGGCGATGGTCATGTACGCATTGACAATCTCGACGAGCTTCTCCGGCCCAAGCTGCTCGCTAAATGTGGTAAATCCTCGAATATCGGCAAACAGAATCGAAATCACTTTGCGAGTTCCGCCAAGTTTTAGTTCCTCCGGGCTGCGGATTTCATCGACAACCTCTGAGGGCAAGTAGCGACGAACTCCAGCCATCTGCGCCTCACGTCGCTTAATTTCAGTGAGATCATCGAGAACAATGGCAACGCCCTGCGTATTTTCGTACGCATCTTTCAATGGGCTGATGTTCATACTTAGATTAACGCTGCCGCGCCGAGCAAGGCTGGTATCAAACTCAGCCGCCGTCAGGTGTTGATCAGCCTCTAAGACCTGTGACACCATCGAATCAAAGCGGGAGCCAAGTAGCGGAAGGACTGCCCGCAAATCGGAACCAACGATGTGATCATGCGTCTCCAGATCAAGGATCTGTAGCGCGCGGCGGTTGATCAACGTAACCTGTTCTCTGTCATCTGTGGTGATCACACCGGAGGCCATCGACGCAAACACATTGTCTTGCAGATTTTTCATTTCGCTGATCGCCTCCAGAGAGGCGGTCACGCGGGAAAAGAGGCGAGCATTGTCAATGGCAACTGCAGCTTGATTGGCAAAGGCGAGGAGAAGATCACGAGTAGCTTCGGTGAATAATCCGGCGTGAATCTTGTTATCGGTGTAGATCACCCCTGTGACTTCCCCCTTGAGCGTCAAGGGCACACACAAAATTGAACGCAGGTTGTAACTCACGATACTCATTGCATCGGAAAAGCGAGAATCTTCCTGTGCGTTGGTTGTTACGATAGCTTCCCCACTGGCAGCTACACGATCCACGATACTGCGGCTGATCTCAAACCCTTCACTAGCGATTGTTTCGCGATCTACGTTACGCCCAATGCGTAAATCCATATCGCCAGTATCATCGTCTCTCAGAATCAGGTAGCCGCGCTCCGCGCCCGTTAGATCAATGATGGTATCCATCACTTCGTTGAGCACCTGCGTCAGATCAAGGGAGGAGTTGATCAGGGCGGCAACATGTGCCAGGGCGCGATACTGGTCACGTTCATGCTCCAACGGCTCGATTTGACTCTCGACTCGATCTACCTGATCGGCAATTTCCTGCAAGGCAGTCGTGGTTCCCGGCGGAAGACGAAACCCGCTCTCCTTAAGCACCTCTTTCTGCTCTTGAAGGACTTTGCGCAGATCGAGCGCAAGGGCCACGACGTGGTCAAGCTGGTCCATTAGACTGACCGGATTCTCACTCATGGTTGATGCTCCCGATGAATAGAAGACCAGAACATCGCCCCATTATATGTTGCAGGCAGGAATTGCACAGCGCATCGCATCGCGTCCTATTTTTCCCATCCTCGTGCCCAGTTCTGAATCTCGATATAAATAGGCTTGGGTACGAAATCTGGCGAAACCAGGGTGAAGTAGTCTGGGAAACTATGGGTAGGTGCGGGGTACCGAAAGTTCCAGACACACAGAGACGTAAGCCAGGGCCAATGATCTTCTGCGTAACGAAATGCATTCAGTGTGTACTCGATGCGCTGTGCAGGCCGGACCGCCTTCGTCCAGCGGGGGTGATCATTCCACCCTGACTCTGTGATAAACACAGGCTTGGCAGCATCACCGTTCTCTACCATGATCTGGCGCAGAAGCTCCACCCTCCGAAAATCAAGCACGGCAGGATCAGGAGGCTCCTCTGGGGGGAACTTGAATCCATACGTATGCACTGCCAGGGCATCGAAATAATCCTTTACGCCCCATTCATATAATGAACGGAGATAATCCAGTTCGTTTGTCCCATACTGGCTGCCAACAGGTTCGAGGGTTGGAGCTAATGCGCCAGCAAGCACAATGACATCGGGGTTGGCCTTGTGCGCTTCGCTATAAGCAAATTGAAGCACACTCACATACCACTGCGGCGGGGCGTTCTGATATCCCCATTCATATGCAAGATTGGGTTCATTCCATACAATGATATGCTGGATATCATCTTTGTAGTGCCCGGCGAAAGCCCCAACAAACTGACCAAAATCATAGAAACGGTCCGGGCCAAGATGGGTGAGCGAGGTCGCATGGTCGATCTCTGGATCGTTGGGTTGTGCCCATTCAGGAACCATGCCCAAGCGAGCAATGACAGTCAGGCCCTGCGCCCGTGCGTGGCGCACGATCATATCGCTGTGCCCCCAGTTATAGACTCCTTGTTGTGGTTCAATGTAGGGCCAGGGGAAAAACTCAACGATGGTTGTCGCGCCCATCTCGCGAACCATTTGCATCGTGCGCTGAATCTTCCATTCTTCTACTTCATCGGTAAGGCGGGTATGCACACAGGTGACAGAATGCTGGGTTTGTATCGACTGCGAGGGACCAAGGATCACATACGGGCGACGATGGGCCGTTGTGTAAAACAACGCCACCACGATCAGAGCACGAACAACCCAAGGCATGACTGTACCCAGGTGGATCGCTCGCACCCTCTTGACTATTGATGTCAACATGGAGTTCAGGAAAAAATGCCGCGCCTGGTTACCTGGCGCGCTGTGTGCCCCATTCCGCAATGGTGCGCATGATTGAGAGCAATGACATCCCAACGCGGACCGCTTCACGAGGGGCAGGGGCTTCTGGTGGGCCACCAAGCTCAGATTCATCTGCTGAGCGAATGTAGAAAATCGCAGAAAGTACACCGATGACTGCCCCCAGCAGTCCACCAATAATCAAGACACGCTGCTGCCAGTCACTGGAGAAGTCAATCTCACGGGCCTCAGGTTTGTCTATGTTCTGATTCATGTCAGTCATTACCCTTCCTTCGATATTCCACTCTGATTTTCATCAGAACGACCATTACCATTCATCGCCTGTTGCTGAACAAAGTTCGCGATTCCGTTAAGCGCCGCGGCGATCCCAATAAAGAAGCCAGCAACACGATCCATCCCGAATGACACATAGAAATAGACCCGCTGCATCACGTACTGCGCTTCGTTGGAATAGGGTGGGATGGCTTTCGTGAGCCGCACAATGCCATAAATTAACCCAGCAAACACCCCGAAGATCACCAGACCAATCAATAACCAGGGAAGGATAGTCAGAATCAGGGCATAGTCCGCCACAATGGATGTACGCGCAGAGCCGCCCACGACAAACAGGGCAGTGATCAAGCCAATGACCAGCGCAGCCACGAAGATCACGGGGAAGACAATTTGCCAGAACGATTCACGGCGATGCCGCCGCGTTGACTCCAAAGGTCGCCGGGGTGGTGGGGAAGGCAGGTTCATGAGATTTTCTCAGGTATGGCAGAATCCATACGTGGATTGTAACGCACAACTGGTCAGAGAGCATAGGATCTTCGCATTTGAAATGCCTAAACAGAGGCTAGAATCTGCGCATTCTCTCCCAGCGACCAACCCATTTCCAATTGCTTATGTCACGCGGGTCGCGGCGAACGATCTGGGATGCCTTTCGGCGAACATCATGCGCTGCAAGTGTTGCTAGAATAGAAGCGATCTCCGGTCGGCGGTCGGAGTCGTCTTCACCACTCATGGAGAATCGTTCTTCTACGAACGATGTATCAAACTGCCCGGCCAGGAAGCGTGTACTATCCAGAAGAGTCTGATGAAACGGGATTGAGGTATAAACCCCCATGATGCGATACTCGGAAAGTGCGCGGCGCATACGGAGCAGAGCTTCTGGACGAGTTTCACCCCAGCAAATCAACTTGGCAATCATGGGATCGTAATAGGGCGTGATGGCATCACCAGTCGTCAAACCGGAATCGACGCGCACCCCTGGCCCATTGGGAGAGCGCATTGCGGTGATCGTCCCCGTAGAGGGCAGGAAGTTGTTATACGGGTCTTCCGCATTGATACGGCACTCAATGGCGTGCCCTGTGATCTGAATCTCATCCTGGGTTCGGCTCAACTTACGCCCGCGTGAAACACGAATCTGCTCTTTCACCAGATCCATCCCGGTGACCATCTCGGTTACGGGGTGCTCCACCTGAAGCCGGGTGTTCATCTCAAGAAAGTAGAAATTGCCATCTTTGTCCACCAGAAACTCAATCGTTCCGGCATTGACATAGTTCACCGCTTGCGCTGCTTTTACAGCAACTTCGCCCATGCGTTCACGGAGGTTTAGCTCAGGCTCCCCGGCGACAAATGGAGAAGGCGCTTCTTCAAGCAATTTCTGATGGCGACGTTGGATCGAGCATTCACGCTCACCGAGGTAAATCGTGTTTCCGTGCATATCAGCCAGCACCTGAATTTCGATATGCCGGGCATTCTCAATCAAACGCTCCAGATAGACTGTCCCCTCGCCGAAGGCCGCTTCCGCCTCTCGCTGAGCACTCTTGAGCGCGTTCATCAACTGGTCAATGTGATCAACGCGTCGCATCCCCTTGCCACCACCGCCAGCCGTCGCCTTGATCAGCAGCGGAAAGCCTACGTCCTCTGCTGCTTCCAGAAAATAGGCTTCATCGCCTCTCATATCAAGGTCCATGCCCGGTACAACAGGGACACCAGCCGCCTTCACCGTATTGCGTGCCGTGATCTTATCGCCCATCGTATCAATGGAGTCTGGCATCGGCCCAATGAATGCGATGTTTTCATCAATGCAAGCCTGAGCAAACTCGGCGCGTTCGGAGAGAAATCCATAGCCTGGATGAATCGCATCTGCCCCGGATCGCTTGGCTACATCGAGAATCTTATCCATCCGAAGATAGCTTTCCCGCGCGGCGGCAGGCCCAATCGGGTATGCCTCTGTCGCATAGCGCACAAACATGGCATTACGGTCAGCCTCGGAATATACCGCCACCGTGTGCAAACCAAGCTCCCGGCAAGCGCGAATGACACGAACGGCAATCTCGCCCCGATTTGCGATCAGTACCTTGCGGAAGCCTGTGGGTGTTGAAACGGTCATATCACGTCCCTTGATGGAATTCTTCGGAAGATGTGCTTGTCTGATGCGTCACCCTACAGCGGGATGTTGCCATGCTTCTTTGGCGGATTGCTATCCCGTTTATTACGCAGCACTTCCAATGCGTTGATCAGACGGGGGCGAGTTTCGTGGGGTTCGATCACGTCATCCACATACCCGCGCGAAGCGGCGACATACGGATTGGCAAACCGTTCCCGATAGTCTTCCACCAATTCCGCTTTAGCGACAACAGGGTCTTCCGCACCGTTCAACACCTCGCGGAAGATGATGTTCACTGCCCCATCTGGCCCCATGACGGCAATCTCAGCGGTGGGCCAGGCAAGGTTCAAATCGGAGCGAATGTGCTTGCTGTTCATCACACAATAGGCCCCGCCATAGGCTTTGCGTGTGATCACGGTAATCTTCGGTACGGTTGCTTCACAGTAGGCATAGAGCAGCTTGGCCCCATGCCGGATGATCCCGCCATGCTCCTGACCTACGCCGGGGAGGAAGCCAGGAACGTCCTCAAACGTGATAATTGGAATATTGAAGCAATCGCAAAAGCGCACGAATCGTGCGGCTTTCTCGGAAGCCGAAATATCGAGCACACCAGCCAGCACCTGTGGTTGATTGGCTACGATACCAACGCTATAGCCACCCAGCCGCGCGAAGCCAACGACCACATTCTTCGCGAAGTGCTCGTGAGTCTCGTAAAAGTGCCCTTCATCTACAATCAGGCGAATCACTTCTTTGATGTCATAGGGCTTATTCGGGTTGTCAGGAATGATGTTATCCAGCCGCATATCCATGCGCAGCGGATCATCTGTGGCTGCCTCAAAGGGCGCGTCCTCCAGATTATTTTGCGGCAGATAGGTAAGCATCTCGCGGATCAGCGCGAAGCAATCTGCTTCACTCTCAGCCGCCATGTGCGCTACGCCAGAAGTCTCGTTGTGCGTCATCGCACCGCCTAGTTCTTCAAAGGTTACATCTTCATGGGTTACTGTTTTGACCACATCTGGCCCGGTCACAAACATATGACTCGTGCCTTTGACCATGAAGATGAAATCGGTCAGCGCAGGGGAATAGACGGCCCCACCCGCACATGGACCCATAATCGCGGAAATCTGCGGAATCACGCCTGATGCCAGCGTGTTCCGTAGGAAGATGTCTGCATATCCGCCAAGGGAAACAACACCTTCCTGAATGCGCGCTCCCCCCGAGTCGTTCAACCCGATCAGTGGTGCGCCGGTTTTCATCGCCATTTCCATGATCTTCACAATCTTGGCGGCATGTACCTGGGAAAGACTGCCACCGAAGACGGTGAAATCCTGCGAGTACACATAAACCAGTCGCCCGTTGATTGTGCCCCAACCAGTGACGACGCTATCTCCAAGGATCTGGTTTTCTGGTTCGTCCATGCCAAAGTTGCGCTCTCGCTGGACGACAAAGGCATCAAGTTCGCGGAACGATCCAGGATCGAGTAACAGGTCCAACCTCTCACGGGCGATCATCTTGCCACGATCATGCTGCCTCTGGATGCGATCCTCGCCACCACCCTGACGGGAACGTGCTCTATAGTCATTTAGCTGTTCGATCTTGGGATCTACCGTCATACGATTACTGCTCCTTCTCAATCCAGCAGAGTTGAATTCCGATCAAGCCTGTTCGGATGCCCCTGGCTCAGATCGTCCGAATGATTCTCGTATCTGTGGGTGATTCAAAATCAGGATGATCAGCCCCAATAACATCCCGCCTAGAATCAGGCTGAAACCCAATCGTCCACGCGCATAGGATTCCTGCGCGAAGAAGGCTTGCCGTCCTATAGAGAGACTCTCATAGACCACGAAAAGCACCGGAGTTGCTATGCGTGACCATCTTTTGAGGCGAAATAACCCCCAGGCCGTCCCGATCCATACGATGGTCCAAAGCCCTCCGAGCGTGATTAGTACGGGCAGAGACACAGAAAGAGACAATGCATTGAAAACGGAACGTCGTGTAAGCCCGACACCGACAATACTTAGATTCGCAGCCCCTAGCAAAAACACCAAACCCGCCAGCCACGTTACGGCAAGCGGGCGCTGAATATGCTTCCGATTTCGCAGGATTGCCAAATTCACGGGGTGAGCACGATCTTACCAAACACATCGCCACCCTCTAGCATACTATGAGCCTTAGCCGCATCTGCGAGAGGGAGCACCGCGCCAACCACGGGCTTCACTTTGCCATCCATCACTAACCCCATGACACGCTTGAAGTCAGCCTGAGTGCCCATTGATGACCCGATGATGCTCAGATGCTTCCCGAAGATGTAGCGGGAGTCCATTTGAACCTCATAGCCACTGGTATTCCCGACCACGAGCATTCGTCCACCGCGCGCGAGGGATCGCAGGCTGCCCATCCATGTATCCTCTCCCACATTATCGACAACTACATCCACGCCCCGCTTTTCTGTGAGCTTATAAACAGCCTTGCCCCAGTCTTCCGTGTTCCGATT
>JAHEME010000755.1:0-828 GCA_024643825.1 Chloroflexota bacterium
GCTGCGCCCGATCAACTGGCCGCCGTACTTCGGGATCGCGCTCAAGCAGAGCAGCGGGATTCGCTGGGGTTACACAGGCGACCCGGAAGGCGCGATCAGCATCGAAGGGGCATGGGGCTATTCGGCGACTGCGCCCGAACCGGTGGTGCATGCGGCGCTGCGGCTGGCAGCGTGGTTGTATCGCCAGCGCGATACGGGCGGCGAGGGAACGCAGATCGAGGTGACGAGTCAGGGTGTGGCGGTGGCTCCGCCGCGCCTCCCGCGAGATGTGATCGACCTGCTGGGGCCGTACGTCCGCCTGCGAATCAAGATTTTTTAACAGATAGCAAATGGCAGATAGCTGATGGCAGATGGCAAAAGCAAAAGTATGAACCACAGAGGCATAGAGATCACAGAGAAAAACAAAGAGAAGTTCTCCGTGCTTCTCCGCAGGTGTTTGACTGAGATAGTCAAACACACCTCCGTTGGTGAAAAAGTAGTTCAGCTTTTCACTATCAGCCATCCGCTATCAGCTATCAGCAAGGAGTACCAATGACCTGGAGAGACGCGTTTACCAATCTGGCGGCGATCAGCGTAACGGGTGTGACCACCAGCTACGATGTCGATGCGCTGCCCAATACCCTGCCCGCCGCCGATCTGCCCGCGCTGGCCCCGATCTTCCCGGAGTCGATTGGCGTGCTATCGGAGGGCGAGCAGGGGTTATCGACGCTCACCTACGACGGCGCGGTATGGACTGCCTCGCTGTACGTGGATCATGTGCTGTACTGGAGTCCGGCGTGGTCGGAGGCCGGGTTAAGCGAGGCGCTGCCCGATCTGATCGATGCGACG
>JAHEME010000755.1:838-2213 GCA_024643825.1 Chloroflexota bacterium
CTGACCGGGGCGCTGGATGCCGAACTCACCATCACGCGCGTGCTGCCGGGGATCGTGGAGTACGCCGGGGTGAAGTTCTACGGCGTGCGCTTCCGCCATCTGTGGAAACGGGTGATCGGTTGATGGCGGAGCTGCGCAGCGTTCAAATCCGCTGCCCGCACTGTGACGCGCGGCTGTTCGATGCGAGTGGCACGCCAACTCAGGCAGGTGACATGTGTGTCGAGATTCGCATAAAATGCTGGCGGTGTAAGCGTATCGAAGTGGTACGGGTGGCATGTGCGGGTACGAATTCTGTGCTACAATCCGAACACCAACGTCAGCAAACTGCTGCGAGGATACGCTAATGGCAACACCAAAACCGAGCACGCGCAAAGATAGCAATAGAAAGCCCAGCGTTAGATCGCGCCGCCCCTCTGATGTGAATGAGGCGGAGGAACGGGATCCTTCGCAGGCGTGGTATTGGACGAAGGAATGGCAGGAAGCGGAACGCAAAGCGGATGAGGATTTAGAAGCGGGTCGTTATAAGACCTTTGCTACGATGGAAGAATTCCTGGCCGATCTCGATGATGACGATGACGAGTAAGAATGGAATATGTCTATCTAGAGGCATTCCTCGATGATCTTGAGAATCTTCCGAAGCAGATTCGGAAGAAAGCGAAAAAGGCTCTGAGGCTATTTCAGGACAACCAGAGACATCCTTCATTGCGAACGAAGAAGATCAAAGGGACAAAGAGTGTTTTTGAGAGTCGAGTAGACAAGAGCTATCGATTTACGTTTGAGTATGGCGAAGATAGCGTAATCTTTCGCCGAATTGGAAAGCATGACATTGTAGACAAAGAAGCATCGCAAGACTAAACATTCAGACCTGGCACCGACCGGGCACAGAGGGAAACCTCATGTGCCCGGTTTTTTGTTTGAAGGAGGACTCATGCCACGAGCAACCTATCTACTGGAGATGGAACTCAGCTACAACACATGGACGGACGCATCCGCCGACTGGCAGGTCAGCGAGTCGCTGCGCATCGAACGCGGCATCGTGCCGGGGGAGCGCATCGCCCAGATTGGGCGCATGACGTTCGCGCTGCACAACCCGGATGGACGTTACACCCCCGATCATACCAACATCCGCGCAGGCTTCGAGGCCGGGATCGGCGTGCGGCTGCGTGCATCCGATGGGATCGACACGCGCACGCTGTTCTATGGTCGGCTGGTGCGCATCGAAACCGATGAAGACGTAGGGGCAAGGCGCGCCTTGCCCCTACAGGCAGTTACCCGGCTTGTGGTGGAAGACGACATCGCCGCCACGCACCGCGTACGCCTGGATGCCTTCCCGCTGCTGCTGGATGCCACGCCGGGGGAGGTCGCCAACCGCCTG
>JAHEME010000756.1 GCA_024643825.1 Chloroflexota bacterium
GCCGATAATTCGTGCCCATGAAGGAGGGTTCTCTCCTAGCAGATAACGATCAAATAGGTAGACGGTGACGACTTGCAGGAAGATTTGAAAGGGGGCGGTGCTGACCTGCGCGGCTGTCGTAAGCCAACTGGGATCGAGAACCATCAGCAGGGCGGCTATGAAGGCAATAGACCTTGCGAAATGCCGTAATACCCAGCGATAGAATATCTGCACCAGTGTGTGAAACATGGCAAAGTTAAGCAGCAGCATCGAACCGAACGCCAGCCGCAGGGGAAGCGGCTCGGTCAGGGCATCACGGATATTCGGAAAGCGTGCTGCTACCATGATGATTCGCGGCAGAATCGAGGCCAATCCCGGGTAGAGAGGGCGGTTCATTCTGGCGGGGTTTTCCGCATAAATAGAAGGGAAGCGGCGCGTCACTGCGATCCACTGATTAATGTCGATGTTGAACTGCTCATAGCGTTCATACAGATTCAGGGGACGATCCGGGTCATCCGTGCGATTGGTATTGATGATCCATGATTCTGACTGTCGCACGACGAGAAACGGCACAACTCCCAGCGAGAGGAGAAACATCACCGTCGTTAGCAGAGCCAGTACCCATTGCTGCCAGTTTGCGCGGAGGCTCTGGCGCAGATTCCAACGAATAGTCGGCAGTGCGAGGCGGCGTGCTTCGGGAGTTGTCATTATGCGTCCTGAAAATGAGCTAATCGAATAAGCTGGCGGTGTTCATCAGCCCCAGCGTGTGGAGTGTGATCTTCAGCGCGTCGAGGTGTTCCAGCGCGTGCTGGAGTTCCGCCGCATCGAAGTAGCCAACCGCCTTGCGGAACGATTCGGGCATCGATGCGATTTCGCGCCGGAAGATCGCCAGTTCCTTCTCGTTGGCGACGACCACCACCTTCTGCACCGTAGGATCGGTGCTGGCCCGGTGCAGGTTCATGATCGCCGAGTCGCGGTTGCCATGTCGATGCACCTCAAAGGCATACGTGATCGTGCCCAGGTTGGCGATCCGGCTGCGCCATACGGCATCGATGCGGCTGCCTGCCACGATTGCTACTTCCTTATCGACTTCGAAGCCGAGGCCATCCCCAAGCTGCAAAAGTTGATCGATCACGTCATCGTGATGAAAGTCGGCGGGATCGGCGGCCCAGGTGTACAGCGAGGAAGCCGCTTCCGGGGCGCGCATCGCCTGCTGCGACACGTAGAATAGCAGGTAATCAAGCGTTAGCAAATTATCGATGTGCGGTGCATGGATTTGTACATCTGCCAGCAGGCGGCGCATCAGATGAGCATACGCGACGTACTGCGCCCCGCTGATCTGTGACGAGCGTGGCAGCAGGCTCTCATCCACGCCGAGCGCGATCAGCCCCCGGCGGCTGCGTTTGTTCCACATTGGGTAGATGGTCGGGTCATGCTCCGCCAGCAGTTCGCTGATCGCCGCCGCACCCATCATGCGGATGTGCATCTTGAAGAAGTCGAAGCGATGGTCGAGCAGATCGTCGCCATAGAACAACTGCCACAGCGCATCCTGAATCGTCGCCAGCCCGGATTTCAGGATTTCGCCGCACAGCCACTCCTTGTGCGTCCATCCGCTGAACGCCCACAGCAGGTGAACCAGCTCCCGCACCGAGCCTTCGTCGATCTCGTACAGCCCGTCGAGCGTGCAGTGTTCGGCGAAGAAGGCCGCCTTGCGCTGGCGATCACTCTGCCAGCCTGCGCCCTCGCTGGCGAGGTGCGCCTCGAAGCCCGGTAGCACATCCAGCAGCCGGGCGGGAGAGATCAGGTTCAGGGTGGGGTGAGAAGACATGCCCCGATTCTACACGGAATGGTGTGTGAGCCAAAATTAGGTTTTGATTCCAGCCGAAACCAAGATTGGTGAGGGGGAACCTGATTAGGGACTACGCCAAATAGTAATGCTTTTGCGAAGTGCTTCCCGCCCAAAGCGGCTCATTTGCTGGCTGCTATTACCCTTGCGTTGTGGAAGAACATACACTTTTTCGGGGATGAAACCAAGAGACGCCGCAATATCCGTTGTGAGAAGGTCAACAGGGATGATTTCGCCCCCATATCGAACATTGTCATTGACGAAAGCAATCGGTGAGCTAGATTTGCAGGTGCGAAAGATCTCAGCAAACACGAATGCAAGCTCAGTAAAGTATCCTTCCACCATTGAGAGGATGCCTCGATTGTTGATTTCCCCTCGATCCCAACGA
>JAHEME010000757.1 GCA_024643825.1 Chloroflexota bacterium
CCTGATGAGTTGCCATCAAGTGTTCCATGCGACTTTCGATCCACTTCACAGGCCTTCTGGTCTTCATGGAGGCATAGCACGCGATCACGTATTCTGGATAACTCCCTCCCTTGCTACCAAAAGCTCCGCCCGTATCCATCTGCACGACTCTCACGGATCCAGGATCAAGCGCCAGAGATGAGCACAAACCTTCCTTCCAAGAATGCACTGACTGGGTTGAGGCCCACACCGTCAATCGGGAACCATCGTAGTGCGCCACGAGGCCTCGTGGTTCCAATGGATTAGGAGATATTCGCTTGTTTAGTAGCTTGTCTTCTAGAACCACTGCGGCATCGGGCAGATCAAACTCCTCACCCAATTGAAAGCTCGCGAGAATGTTCGAGCTGGTCCCGGCATGAATTGGCGGAGAAATCAACGCTTCTTCAGTGTCGATGACAGGCTTCAGTGGCTCATAGTCCACCTGCACCTCGTCCATCATGTCGATGGCTCGATACAGATCCTCGCCTAGAACCGCAGCGATCGGCTGACCTACGTAATTCACATAATCCCTTGCAACAACAGGCTGAGCGGCCCCTTCTCCTTCTGAGGCTCCTTCTCCTACTGAGGCCAAGTCAGCTTTCAATTCTGACGCATTTATGCCTCCGTCTACCTTCAACAGTTTAGCTCTGGCGTACGGACTGCGTACCACGGCCATATGCAACATGTTGGGCAGATGCAGATCGTTTACAAACTGTCCTCTGCCTTCTACAAGTTTCCTGGACGTATCTTCCATAAGAGCCACTCCGAGTGCACGCGCTCGCCGGTCTCCACGACGGGTTCTGTTCGCTGAGGTCTATTAGGACATTTCCTATGACGAATCTGACAAATCTTTAAGACGCCTCATTTGAAGTGCGCATACGAACAGCTTTGCGTCCTAGACCGTTCGAATACTACGCTCCGTCCTCCATAAGCGAGGTCCTGAATTTGCTGAGGTCTAGGGAAGAAGCCAAGATACTGGCAGGGGGACAGAGCCTCGTGACTCTGATGAAACTCCACTTGACGTCTCCAAAAGTTCTAATCGACATTAACGGCATACCGGAACTCTCTCAGATCCGTGAGGAAGACGGTACAATCATAATCGGCGCCTTGGCAAGGCACGATCAAATCGCAAGCAATAGTGTGATCCGTGAAAAATGCCTTCTAGTGGCTGAGGCCGCAAATCTAATCGCTGATCAACAGGTTAGAAATCGCGGAACCATAGGGGGTTCACTTGCACACGCAGACCCCACTGCTGATCTCCCGACGGCGTGCACGGCTGTCGACGCAACTATAGTCGCGACCAGCGTCCAAGGCTCGCGCGAAATCAAATCGACTGATTTCTTTCGCGACTACTTCACCACTTCGCTTCAACAAGACGAGATTGTACGAGAAGTGCGAATACCGATTCCTCCGCCAAGATCGGGAGGTGTCTATCTGAAACTAACTAAGGGACACAATGACTTCGCGGTGGTGTCGGTGGCAGCTCAGATGGTCTTCGACAGGGATCGTGTTTGCAGAAGTGCAAGCGTGGTCTTAGGCGGTATCGCCCCGATCCCTCAGCATGCGGTCGAAACGGAAAGATACGTTGTGGGCCGAACGCTGGGAGAGGAAGCGGTCAAGGAAGGCGCGCAAAAGGCCGCCGAAGGATTGAGGCCTCCTTCTGACATCCGCGCTTCTTCTGAATACAGATTGGAGATGTGTAGAGTTCTGACTGGAAGAGCGCTCAAGGCATGCGTGAGCCGCGCAAGTGGAGGAGTGTGAGTTGGCGAAAGAGATGGAGATCAGCGTCAAGGTCAATGGGCGAGAGTACCACCGACGGGTTGAATCTCGGCTGCTGCTTATTGATTTCCTTCGCGACGAGTTGGGTTTGACGGGATCTCACATAGGGTGCGATACGGGTCACTGTGGAGCCTGCACTGTGATGCTAAACGGAGCTACTGTCAAATCCTGCATGTTGCTTGCGGTCCAAGCGAACAATTCGAATATTCAAACAATAGAAGGCTTGGCGGTCGATGGTAAGTTGCATCCGCTTCAAGAGGCTTTCATAGAACAGCAAGCTCTGCAGTGCGGTTATTGCACGCCAGGTATGATACTTTCGAGCCTCTTCTTGCTCAAGAGAGATCCAAACCCAAGCGAAGAGGAGATCAAGAGAGGTATTGACGGCAACCTCTGCCGATGCACAGGCTATCTGA
>JAHEME010000758.1 GCA_024643825.1 Chloroflexota bacterium
TGCTCAATAAAGGTGAGCGCTTCCTGCCCATTCTTGACGGCTGCCGATTCCCACCCGATGATCTTGAACATTCGTGTTAGGATGATCCGCGCATCCGGGTCATCATCCACAATCAAAACCGGTGCTTCTTCGAAAACCTGAGCTGGCATATTCTCTCTCCCATGACTCCCACGGTGAACGTGACACAACATTCTCCTGCGTCAGAAAATAACATGAGTAATGTCTTTTCTTGCTTACAAAAGCTTTCAATTTTGACTTACGAGAGCAACATAACAATATCGTATGATCTGGCTGACCTTCTGCGTACCTTCTGCCAGAGCCAGGATGCTGTGACGGTGTAATTCCTCCGAGCATCGCGGGCAGATTCCCCTATCTCTGCACATCGGGCCACGATTGACCAGAACCGCCATCTGTGATACCCTCGCTGCAAGGGTGGCGCGCTCGCCGGGAGCGTCGCATCTGCGCACCACCGACAACAGCTTTCCCCTTCGTGCTTGGCCTTCCTTCATAGATCAAGCTCTAGCCAAAGGAATACACGATGAAGAAGATACTGCTCGTTGTACTGGCTCTGATTTGTCTGACACTAATGGCCTGCAAAGAACGAATCGAAAGCCCACCGCTGATCTACCTCCAGCAAGGCGATACGCTGTATGATGGATTTCAGGGGCCGTATTGTTGGGATAGCGGCAGTGGGGCCGCACTATGCGTCGATCCGATCCCGCCGCAGTTTGATGAGACGCCGACACTCGCTGCTGGCGACGGCATCAACCTCCTGCTGGATACCCCGCTTCCCGATAGCGTGACGCTCTCACTGAGTAACGAGTTGTTTGGCGATGCGGTGGCTTCCGAGTCCGTCCCTGTCGCAGAGGATATTACCTGGATTCCGCAGGTCGAGCCGGGCCAGTATATTCTCGCGGTAAGTGCGTCGTGGAAGCAGGGCGACGTGACCTACTGGTACAGCATCTCCATCGAATAGAGGGACTCAGGGAACCCACTGCACGGAGAGGAAGTCGCCCGCCTGCCCGATCTGCACGAGGTTCTTGCCATCCGCTCGCATGACGTGCAGGCCGCGCGTGGTGGTGAAGGTCGCATACGCACCATCCGGCGAGAAGTCGATGAGGATGCCCTCATCAGCGACCCGTGCCACCCGTTCGGCCTTGCCGCCTTCCACCGGAACACGCCAGATGTCCGAGGTTGATGTGCTGTGCGCGCTGGCGATCTGCACTCCCCATAAGCTCGCCACCCACTCGCGGAAGGGGTTCGTCTGCGCGGCAGGCGTGGGCGTGAACGCGCTCTGATCCCCACTGAACAGGATCGAGGTGCCATCCGGCGAGAAGATCGGGTTGTTGACCGCTCGGAAGACCTCGCTGCCTGTGACCGGGTGCGCATCGCTGCCCTCCGCGTTGGCGAGGTACAGTTCATCGACCGTGCCATCCTGCACTGTCGCGATGTACACCAGATGCGCGCCATCCGACGAAAGCGCAGGCCCCGATCCGTGGGGCACAATCACCTCCGGCTCGCCGCCCGCAGCCGGAATACGCTCGATGGAAAGCTCCGGCACGACATCCCCAGCAGGTACATGCGAGCGCACATAATACAGGAAGGCCCCATCCGCTGACCATCGCGGCGAGAACACCACATCGGGTTCCGGTGCGTTGAGCACCAGTGTCGGTTCCATAGAACCATCGGCAGGCATCGTATAGAGATCAGTGTACCCAAACTGGATCACCCCGCCCTCCGGCGGGGGCGCGTAGGCCAGCGCCAGTGTCGAAGCATCGGGCGACGCGGCAGCAGAGGTCACGATTCCGCCGGAGCGTTCCGAGAGAAACAGCGGTACGATCTCCCCGGTGGTCAGGTCCATCCGGCTGATCATCTCGCTGCCCATCCCCCGCGCCAGGATCAGCTTTCCACTGAGCCCCAGCGTGGTGACATCCGCCTGCGGAATCTTGACATTGGTCACCAGGTAGCCGATCACGCTGACCCCTACACCGAACAGCAGCAGGCTGGCAGCCAGGATGTACAATCGTTTTGTATTCCGCGTGCTATCTTGAGATTCCATTTATGGCTCCTGGCCCAGGGTGCGAATATAGTT
The DNA here is from genome assembly GCA_024643825.1 of Chloroflexota bacterium. Taxonomy (GTDB): domain Bacteria; phylum Chloroflexota; class Anaerolineae; order Aggregatilineales; family UBA3940; genus JAHEME01. The sequence continues at coordinate 2,093 of JAHEME010000758.1, forward strand.
CACAATAGCCCAACGATCCTTATCGGTGAGAGGCTCGCGAAAGGCGGGCATCTGCGAATCGGGGTAGCCATCGCTGATCCACAGCCACAACTGCCCGTCACTGTGTACACCGGGG